>JBJECR010000001.1:0-24285 GCA_051871275.1 Muribaculaceae bacterium
CATCCTGAGCCAGGATCAAACTCTTCTTTGTTGTTATATTGTCTTTTCTTTTTCTTTATTATAAAAAGGCGACAATACCTTTCGTTTTGTATTGTTACCAAAACAACGCTCCGAAATTTTGATTCCCGGCAGGCTGATGCTTGACTTATTGTAGAAATTGACATGAGTCATTTTTAATGCTCTTGTACTACTCTAGTCTATTGTAAATCTTTCAATGTTCTCTCTTGCTTTTGCGGCTCTCAATGTTTTGGAGCGAAAAGCGTTGCAAAATTACGTCAAATTTTTGAACTGACAAAATTTTTTGATAAAATTTTATAAAAAAATTATTTTTAATCAAAAATTTTATGTTTTACAACATGTTTTTGCTCTTTCCCCGGGTCTCTCCCCAAAAGCGAGTGCAAAGTTACAACTTTCCTCCGAACTGACCAAATATTTTTATAACAATTTTTTTAAGAAAATTTTGCCAATTACACTCTTCTCGCTATCTTTCAGCACCTTACACAAAATAAAAAATATGTTATAAAACATATTTTTGCCTTTTCTGCATTTTTCCCTCCTTTCCGGCATCATTTTATTCCTGCCCTGCCCTTGAAAATACACATTATTATATATAATGAAAAAATCAGATCCGTCAGAGAATGGCTGAAAAAGAAATTCCGCAAAATAGTTTTGGATCTGCAACAATTTTTAAGTTCTTTATTTGCAAAAGTCGTCCAAAAAAGTGTAACTTTGCACAAAAAGTCGTCCAAAAAAGTGTAACTTTGCACAAAAAGTCGTCCAAAAAAGTGTACTGCTAAAGCATAACAAGTTAATATTCAATAATATGCACAAAAGAAAAATAGAATCTGTTATGGCGGAATGGAAAAGCAGTCCGAATCATAATCCCCTTGTGATAAAAGGCTGTCGCCAATGTGGCAAAACAAGTTCCGTACTTGATTTTGCTAAAAAGAACTATAAAAATGTGGTTTATCTTGATTTTTTTGAACACGAAGAGTATAAACTGTTTTTTGAAGGAGCATTAGACGTTGACACCCTACTTCTGAATATGTCTATGGGAATAAAAAATGCTAAATTTGTTCCAAATGATACTTGTATCATATTTGATGAAATTCAATCTTGTCCGAGAGCTCGTTCATCATTGAAATTTTTCAAACTTGACGGAAGATTTGACGTTATCTGCACAGGCTCTCTCTTAGGTGTAAATGGCTATAAATCCACAAACGAAAACGACCAAAAAGCTACTATTCCCGTAGGTTACGAACATATTGTAACTATGCGTCCTATGGATTTTGAGGAATGGCTTTGGGCTAATGGCATCACACAGCAGCATATAGAATATATGAAAGACTGTTTTGAAAAAGAAACACCTATAAATAAAGCGGTTAACTCTCGCATGAAAGAATTATTAAAACTTTATGCCATAGTTGGGGGTATGCCTGATGCCGTGAACACATTTTTGACAACAAACAATATTGCCAATGTGCAAAAAGTTCAAAAATCAATCATTGAGTCATACAAGGCAGACATGCTCAAATATGCAAGTCAGGAAGATAAATCCGGAATAAGAGAGTGTTTTGAATCCATTCCGGCACAACTTGCAAAAGATAATAAAAAGTTTCAATACTCAACAATAAGAAAAAAATCAAGAGCTAAAGACTATTGCGGAAGTTTGCAATGGATTGAGGATGCAGGAATTATAAATAAATGCTATAATCTCAATATTCCGGAACTTCCACTTGCCGGACAAATGCGTAACGACTGCTTCAAGGTCTATATGGCTGATATCGGGCTACTTGTTTCAATGCTGGAGGAAGGTACCGCTTGGTGTATTATGACAGAAAAGCTACACACATATAAGGGCGCAATTTATGAGAATCTGGCTGCCGATATGTTTTCCAAAATGGGTAGAAAACTCTATTACTATCAGAAAGATAGCAGTTTGGAAATAGATTTTGTGATACGCCACAAGGGCAATTGCGTTCCTGTGGAATGTAAAGCCAAAACGGGTAATGCCAAATCACTTAAAACACTCCTTAATCACCCGGAAAAGTATCATATAACGAGTGCCATAAAACTTGGTGATTACAACATCGGAAGGGCAAATTCCGTACTCACTTTGCCTTTCTATCTCGCCTTTTTATTAACAGAATATTAACGACCTCCCCGTCAGAGAATGGCTGAAAAAGAAAGCCGCAAAATAATCAGCATAAAAAGTTTTCAACACTCACACAAAAATTAAAAGTTTTTCAGTAACTTTGGAGAAATTTCCGCTCGGATAATTCAGACGTTATTCCCAAGGAAATTTCTCCAATGCTTTTATGCTGCTAACACCCTGAATTTTAAACTTTTATACCCTCATAAAGATACATGGAACCGTTTATACACCTACACGTACACTCACAATATTCCATCCTCGACGGACAAGCTTCTATCCCTGCACTCGTAGATAAAGCCATTGCAGACGGCATGCCCGCAATCGCCCTCACAGACCACGGTGATATGTACGGCATCAAGGAGTTTTTCAACTATGTAAACAAGAAAAACGGCAAGGTCTTTGACGCTATAAAGGGACTGAAAAAGCAAATTGCGGAGGCGGAAAAAGAGGGAAATGACACTTCCGAACTGAAAACCGAACTTGCTGCTACGGAAAAGAAAATTTTCAAACCTATTTTCGGTTGCGAGATGTACTGCACGGCAAACGGCAGGCAAAAGGAACATTCCGACGGCAAACTGGACCGTTGCCACCTAATCGTGCTGGCAAAAAATGAAAAAGGGTATAAAAATCTCATCAAAATAGTGTCAAATGCCTGGACTGACGGATTTTACAAACGTCCGCGTACAGACAAATTCGAACTGCAATCACACGCCGAGGGACTTATCGTTTGTTCCGCTTGCCTTGGCGGCGAAATTCCGCAACTTATCCTCAACGGCAGAATAGACGAAGCTGAAAAGCAGGTGAGATGGTACAAGAGCATCTTTGGTGAAGACTATTACCTTGAACTTCAGCGACATAAAGCCACCGTCCCGAATGCTAATCACGAAACGATTGTATATCAGGAACGTGTAAACCCCGTGCTGATAGAACTTGCTCGCAAATGTGACGTAAAACTCATTTGCACAAACGACGTGCACTTCGTAAACGAGGAGGACGCAGAAGCTCACGACCGACTGATTTGCGTTTCCACAAACCACTATATCTCCGACACGGACAGAATGTTTTACTCCAAACAGGAATGGATGAAAACACAAGCGGAAATGAACGAACTCTTTGCAGACATTCCGGAAGCGCTCCGAAACACCATGGAGATATACGACAAGATTGAAACATACAATATCGACCACGGTCCAATCATGCCTAACTTTGAGATTCCCAAGGAGTTCGGCACTGAAGAGGAATACCGCAGCCGTATCACTGAAAAAGAGCTTTTTGATGAGTTCACGCAAGACGAAAACGGAAACGTGGTGCTCAGCGAAGAAGCTGCCAACGAAAAAATACGCCGACTTGGAGGCTACGACAAACTGTACCGCATAAAATTCGAAGCAGACTACCTGGCAAAACTCACATACGACGGTGCTAAAAAGAAATACGGTGAACCGCTGAGCGATGAATTGAAAGAGCGACTAAACTTCGAGCTATACATTATGAAGACCATGGGTTTCCCCGGCTACTTCCTTATAGTTCAAGACTTTATCACCGCTGCACGAGAAAAACTCGGTGTAAGCGTAGGACCCGGGCGTGGCTCCGCTGCAGGTTCCGCCGTGGCATATTGCCTCGGCATTACACTCATAGACCCAATAAAATACGACTTGCTGTTTGAGCGTTTTCTGAATCCGGACCGTATCTCGCTCCCCGATATTGATGTGGACTTCGATGATGACGGTCGTGCCGACGTACTCCGCTATGTAACAGAGAAATACGGCGAAGAAAAAGTGGCACACATCATCACTTACGGCACTATGGCTGCCAAGTCTGCTATAAAAGACGTGGCACGCGTAGAGCAACTGCCGCTTTCCGAGAGCGACCGACTCACCAAACTCATTCCCGCTCACATGCCAACCGATGAAAATGGCAAGGAATACAAACCAACGCTCAAAAACTGCTACAAATATCTCCCGGAATTCAAACCCGAACTGGAAAGCGACAACAGAATTCTGACAGAAACACTGAAATATGCACAGCAACTGGAAGGAAACGTCCGTAACACCGGTGTGCATGCTTGCGGTGTCATCATCTGCCGTGACGCCATAACGGACTGGGTGCCCGTATCCATAGCAAACGATAAGGAAACAGGCGACCGTCTGCTCGTAACTCAATACGAAGGACGAGTGATTGAGGAAACAGGACTTATTAAAATGGACTTCCTCGGACTCAAAACTCTCTCCATAATCCGCGAAGCTCTGGACAACATAAAACGCACCACCGGACAAGATATTGATATTGAAGCAATTCCTATCGACGACAAAAAAACGTTCGAACTTTACAGCGAAGGCAGAACAATAGGCACATTCCAGTTTGAATCCGCAGGTATGCAAAAATATCTGCGAGAACTGAAACCAACAGTATTTGAGGACCTTATCGCCATGAACGCCCTGTATCGTCCCGGACCAATGTCATACATTCCGGACTTTATCGCCCGCAAGAGCGGTAAATCGCCAATCGTCTATGACATTCCAATCATGGAAAAATACCTCAAAGACACCTACGGCATCACGGTTTATCAGGAGCAAGTGATGTTGCTCTCTCGCTTGCTGGCGAACTTCACTCGCGGCGAAAGCGACACACTCCGTAAGGCTATGGGTAAAAAGCTCATAGACAAAATGAACCACCTCAAAGGCAAATTCCTCAGCGGCGGACAAGCTAACGGACACAAGCCGGAAGTGCTGGAAAAAATCTGGGCAGACTGGGAAAAATTCGCTTCGTATGCATTCAACAAAAGTCACGCAACTTGCTACAGTTGGGTTGCTTTCCAAACTGCATACCTCAAGGCTAACTACCCTGCGGAATACATGGCGGCAGTCCTCAGCCGAAACAGCTCCGATATCACCAAACTCGCTGAATACATGGACGAGTGCAAAGCTATGCACATACCCGTGAAAGGACCGGACATCAACGAATCCATCTCCGGCTTCGGTGTGAGCAACGGGGCTATCCGTTTTGGTCTTTCCGCTATTAAAGGTGTGGGAAACAACGTGGTGGAACAAATCATCTCTATCCGAGAAAAAGGCGGTCCATTCACTTCCATCTATGATTTTGTGGAGCGAGTACCCTCTACGGCTTGCAACCGCAAAACGTTTGACGCACTTGTACTTTCCGGTGCGTTTGACTGTTTCACAGACGTAAAACGTGAAGACTTCTACGTCACGAACAATAAAAATGAAACGCTTACGGATCAACTTTTGCGTTACGGTTACCTCTACCAGGAAGCAGCAAACAGCAAAGTGGCATCTCTCTTCGGCGACGACGATATAAGCCTGAACACAGCAGGACGTCCGGAAATAAAACCGGCAGTTGCCTGGTCCAATATCATAAAACTGGAAAAAGAAAAAGACCTCGTCGGAATGTACCTTTCCGGACATCCGCTCGACCCATACTACATGGAACTCCAATACGGATGCACAAGGCTCAAAGACTTCTCGGAAATGACACCAATGGAGGGCGTGCCTATGATAATCGGAGGACTTGTGACGGATTTCAAATCCAAAGTGTCACAAAAAGGCACCAAATACGGTATTGTAAACATTGAAGACCTCTCCGGAAGCTACGAAATACGTCTTTTCAAAGACGACTACTACAAGTACGCACAATACTGCGAAGCAGGCACGGCTATCATCGTCAAAGTAAGCTTCGCAAAGGCTCGCAACGGTGAACTATGGCTGCAAATAGGCTCCATAGAACTCCTTGACAACTATAAAGGTAAGATGCTGAAAGGCGTGATAATAAAATCCGACACCACGGACCTCAAAGAAGGTGCCCTCAGCTACCTCGCCATGATTGCTGACACGCAAACCGAGGAAAACAGCGGTAGCGTTACTATGGAATTTACAGACAAAACCATAAACCGCACCTTACGCCTCTACACAAACATCAAAGTACCTCTAAACAAACGCCTTGTGGATATCCTCACGGAAGCAAAACTCAATTTCTCCTTTGAAACCGCATAATAATTTTTGATGTCAATTATTTGAGTTCCAATTCAATATCCTCTATTGACGGCAAGGTACTCTTAAACTCATCCGGAATAAATTTAGTGAGTTGAAATTCAGCAACACCGATGGGTTGAGAAGATGATTCAAGGGCATATTGAGCAAGTACATTATCTTTATCCTTACATATCAGCAAACCGATAGTAGGATTGTCATGCTCGGTTTTAAGAATATGATTTACTGCAGTCATATAAGTACCAAGTTGTCCTATATCACCTGCACCGAAAGAACCGGTCTTTACCTCTATAACGCAATATGAGTGCAACTTTACATTATAAAACAGCAAATCTATAAATTGCTCTGTATGTCCCACTTTTAGACGATACTCCTCGCCAACATAAGCAAAACCTGAACCAAGTTCAAGAAGAAAACGAGAAATATTGGCCATCAAAGCTTTCTTTAGTTCTCGCTCTTTATACGGCTCTGTCATTTCTGTAAAGTCAAAGATATATGGGTCTTTTGTCATTTCTTGAGCGAGGTCACTATCAGGAGAAGGAAGCAAACGAGAAAAACTCGTCAAAGCTTTACCTTGACGCAGATGCAAACTTGTGTCAATAAATGATTTCAGAACACTCCGAGACCATCCTTCTTCAACCACCTTATTAGCGTAAAATAATGCTATTTCACAATCACCACTGACAAAATATTTATCTATCAAAATTCGATGATGACCCCAGGGAACGGAAAAAATTAAATCGCCCACAGCTTGCGGGCATATTTCTGAATTAAAATTGCCCTCAACTTGTGGGCAATTTGTATATGCCTTATTATAAAGAAGATACATCTTCTTCATATACTGTAAATTTTGACGGGAAAATCCCTCAGCACCGGGAATGACAGTTTTTAAATCATTACTAAGATTCTGATAAAATCCACTTCCATAAACATTCTCCGCATCACGAGCCACAATGTCTCGACCAAGCGACCAGTAAAATTGAAGCATTTCTTTGTTTACATGTGTTACTGCCTTAATCTGACTATTGCGATACCGTTCTTTTAATTCTTCTATCCACCGCGAGTATTCGGTGTTGATTTTCATAAGTTTGCTCATATATTGTACTCTTAAACCCTCATTTACTATATGCTAAAAACTGTGCAACAAAACTTGCTGCACAGTTTATTTTGTATGGAAATATGAAAATTTCTATTATTTCACTGCCTCTGCTTCCGGAGCAATGAGTTTATAGCCTTTACCGTGGATATTGATGATTTCAATTGACGGGTCATCCTTGAGGTGTTTGCGGAGCTTTGTGATGTAAACATCCATAGAACGAGCGTTAAAGTAGTTATCGTCAATCCAGATGGTTTTGAGGGCGAAGTTACGCTCCAAAATCTCATTGATGTGAGCACAGAGAAGGCTGAGAAGCTCGGATTCTTTAGTGGTAAGTTTTGTGATACGAGAACCGTACATAAGCACTTGCTTTTGAGTATCGAAAGTAAACTTGCCAATCTTGTACATAGTGATTTCTTTGCCTTTTTTGCCTCTCACGCGGCGGAGGATAGCCTCAATACGGAAAACGAGTTCCTCGATTGAGAAAGGTTTTGTGATATAGTCATCGGCACCGATTTTGAAGCCTTCCAGGATATCTTCCTTAAGAGCCTTTGCAGTAAGGAAAATGATAGGCACTTCGCCGTTTACGGTGCGAATTTCCTGTGCAAGTGTAAAACCGTCTTTTTTTGGCATCATAACGTCCAAAAGACAGATATCGTATTTGCCTTTGATAAAAGCCTTGTATCCGCTTTCACCGTCAGCGTAAAGGTCTGCATTAAAGCCTTTTGCTTGCAGATATTCTCTGAGAAGCATGCCTAAGTACTCATCGTCTTCGCATAGAAGAATTCTCACTCTTTCGTCCATAGTCGTAAAAAATTTAATTTTTTATTAGTGGTAATGTTATTATAAATTTCGAACCTTGATTTACTTCGCTCTCTGCCTTGATGGTGCCTTTGAGAGCGGAGACTATTTTTTCCACGTATGCCAATCCCAGTCCGAAACCTTTCACGTCGTGGCGGTTTCCGGTGGATACGCGGTAAAATCTTTCAAAAATACGCTTTAAGTCTTCTTTTTTGATGCCTATTCCATTGTCGGAGATAGTGATTTGGAGCTTGTCGTCCTGAGGATTGGAAGTGGTCACTTTCAGTTCCAGCGGTCGCTCCTCATCGCGGTACTTCACCGCATTGTCCAGCAAGTTGAAAATCACATTTGTGAAGTGCATTTCGTCCACCATCACCAGTCCGTCTTCCGCTTCCGTGTTTGCCTCAATGCGTCCGCCGTAGCTTTCCACTTTGAGTTTAAACGTACGCACCACGCTTTCCACCACCGCATTTGCATCCACTTCCTGGAGTCTCATACTTGTGTTATGGCGGTCAAACATAGACATTTGCAGCACTTTTTCCACTTGGAAACGCAAGCGTTTTGTTTCGTCCATAATCACCGTGGTGATATGCTGGAGCATAGACGGTGATTTTCTCACGGTGTCGTCGTTCAGCATCTGAGCGGCAAGGGAGATAGAAGAAATCGGCGTCTTAAACTCATGCGTCATATTGTTTATAAAATCGTTTTTCATCTCCGTGAGCTTTTTCTGGCGGAATGTGAGCACGATGATGTAAACAAAGATTATCAGGAGCACAAAAGTGAACACAAAAGACGGAATCATAAAGTTTGTAGATGCCATGATATAGTCTTTCTTGCTCGGAAAAACCACCTTCAGGAAACATTTGCGTGATGCGGGGTCTGTGCTGAAAAGTCCTTGCGTAAATGTGTTGGCATCTTCTTTTTCCACCTTATTATAATTAGCAGTGGAATATTGCACCACACCGTTTTTGTTCACCACCGCAAATTCAAACGGCAATTTCAGTCCCGTGTTTTCCAGCTGAGTTTTGAAATACTTGCGAATCACCGCTGTGTCTGCACGTTCTTCCATAGGTCTTTCGCTGGACTGGCTTATGATGTTCAGCAGCACCTCGTCTATCAAGCCTTTCTGATATTTATATCTGTCTTTAAGTGCTTCCTGAAACGATTGGTAGTGACCGGTCACCCCACTCTGTGCGTTACTCTGGATACGCGTGATTTCATCTGCATCACCCTTAATGGTAAGATCCGCTTTCACACCGCTTGCTGTGGTGAGCGAATACTTTATACCACCCAGGTGAGGCGTACTGCCGTCGGCATATTGGGAATAGATGGAACTTGCCTCTATCTGGGAGAGATCCTCATCTATAAAATGGCGAGCCTCATCTTGCTCCAGCTGGCGAGAAACCAAAAACAAACTGCGACGTACACTTTCCTGAAATTGATCGTCTCGCATCTTGACGATATTTTCAAGGTACATAATCTGAACAATCAGCAATCCCACGAATGTAATTGCCATCACTATTGTCAGTAACCAAATAGTTGATTTTTTCATTTCAGACCTCTGTTTGTTAAATCAGACATTATATTTTATATTAAAACGTTAAAAAACTGAATTTGGTTTGAATTTTCTTTTACGAGATTTGACAATTACCCTTGAATTTTAACATTTCGGTGCAAAATTAACATTTAAGTGTGAAATTTGCAAATTTCTCAGTAAAAAATTTCATTTTTAGGAAAATTTGGAAAGAAATTTTGTCATATTTACCAAAACTATTAGAAAATTATGCACTATCTTTGTGCCGAATAAATGTGCTAACTAAACCCAATCCTTAAACCAAATGCCCATACGCTATCTTTTAACCCTATTGCTGCTAACGGCAACAATATGTGGCAATGCTATGTCTGAAATTCTTGAGAAAGAATTTACAAGGCTGGACTCCGTTGTGAGCAATTACGACACTTTTATAAATGCTAAAAATGCGGAAATAGAAAACATCAAAAAATCGCTTTCCGCCGCTATTACTCACGAGGACAAATATGCCGTGTATGACCATATTTTTGATGCTTACCTCAAGTTTGACTCGGATTCCGCCATGCAATACGCCTTCCGCTGCTCCGTGGAAGCAGATTCCATCGGCAGCATTGACGCAAAGGTGATGTCGGACCTGCGACTTGCTTACATCAGCACTCTCCGCAGCGAACTTTACGTGGCTCGTGACATTCTGAACAGCCTGGGAGACGTGGAAAACCTTCCGCAATCCACTCATACACAGTACGCTATCATTATGATAGAATTTTGCATGCGTGCAAACCTGTTTTTTAATAGAACCGATAAAGACGAGACTTTCTGCAACGCACACAAAGTTTGGGAAAAATATCAATGTTATCTACCTAAAAACTCCTGGCTCAGAACATATTACCGCAGTTCGCTCCTCAAAGAAAACGTTGAGGAAGAAATTATGTCCGAACTGCGTATCACTCCACAGCCTTGCATTAAAGCGGCTATGCTGGAAAGCGCACTCGCTTCATGCTACCAGAGAAAAGGCGATGAAGACTCACACATCCTCCACCTTATCCACTCTGCAATAAACGATATTTCCTCCGCAAACCGTGAGGCTCAGTCACTTATCTACCTCATAAATTCCGACTATATTGACAAATGCAGCACAAGAGCTTTTAACTACACCATGCTCTGCACGGAAAATGCACAGGTTTATAAAGACAGCGGCAGAAGTCTCGCTATTGTGCAAGCACACGCCGGCATAACAAAAAAATATGAAAATGCACTGCAAAAACGTGCTTGGCAGCTCACACTTGCCATTATGCTTCTTGCAATTGTGCTGGCTGTTGTGGGAATACTCTGCTACGTTATCCACCAGAAACGAGTTAAACAACACGAACTCCTCGTAAAAATCAGCGGTATCAATAAAGAACTGGAAGAAAAAAATCGCATCTCGGAGGAAATGCAAAAAGAACTCAAAGAAACAAACATCCGGCTCAAAGACGAGATTGAACACCGTAACACTCACTTCATAAACGTATATACGGTCATCACTAAATACGTTTCCGCTATGAAAGACTTCAAAAAAGAAGTCTATAACCTTATCACTGCCGGAAAATACGACCGCGCAAGAAGCAGCCTGAACAGCAATGAACTTACAGACGAATACTTGAAGCAATTCTACGTTCAGTTTGACATCGCTTTCCTCCTCTCACACCCGGATTTTATAGAGCGTTTCAACGCACTCCTGCAAGACGACAAGCAGATTTGGCCGGCAGAGGCAAACAGGCTCACACCGGAACTCCGCATCTATGCCCTCGTGTGCATGGGCATCACAGACTCCACTCGCATAGCGGAATTTCTGCAATATTCTCCACAAACTATTTACAACTATCGTCTGCGCATTCGCCACTGTGCAAAAATACCTGAAAAAGAGTTTGCAATCACAGTGGAGCACATGTACGATTAACGAGTTTTTGCAAATTGACGTAAAATTCGCTAACTTTGCAGACGATATGAAGAAACTGCTGGTGATAATAAATCCTGTGTCAGGTACAACAAAGAAAAACGGGCTGGAAGACGTGATTTCTCATCGGCTCGGTGATATTTATGACCTTGACATCCGTTACACTACCGCTAAAGGCGATGCCACTCGCTTCAGCATTGAGGCTGTGAAAGAAAAATACTTCGGCGTGATTGCCGCCGGAGGTGACGGCACTGTAAACGAAACGGCTAAAGCACTCAAAGACACGGATGTTGCCTTTGGGATTCTACCCGTTGGCTCCGGTAACGGTCTTGCACGCCACCTTTCAATCCCTATGGACGTGAAAGACGCACTGGAAATTATCGCAAAGGAAAATATTGAGAATCTGGACTATTGCACAGTGAACGGCACTCCGTTTTTCTGCACTTTCGGTATGGGTTTTGACGCCTCCGTAAGTTGGAAATTCTCGCAGCAAAAACGCCGTGGACTGATGACGTACCTCAAAAGCGCTATTGAGGAATACCTCAACTATAAAACTGCGGAATACGTGATTGAAGCAAACGGTAACACGCTGACGGAAAATGCTTTCTGCGTGGCTTGCTGCAACGCTTCACAGTATGGCAACAACGCTTACATCGCTCCCGGAGCGGATATGACGGACGGGCTCCTTGACGTGACTATCGTACACGCCGGAAGTATGCTTCGCACAGCAGTTGTGGGTATAGACCTCATGTCCGGCACTATTAAAAACAACATTCTTATTGAATCTTTCAAGACAAATCACCTCACTATCCGCAGAAAAGAGTCCGGACCCGCACACATCGACGGCGAGCCTCTCATCATGGGCGAAGAACTGGACATCTTCTGTCACCACGGTGGATTGCACACATTTATCCCCACGGAAACCGAAGAATTTCGTCCCGTGATTACGCCACTCAAAAGCCGCTGGACGGAAATGATTACAAAACTCAAAAGACTCTTTGAAGAAGAATTTACTATAACTCCTTTATTATAGTATAATCATCAACCTTCTTTATTTCACTACTCGGAACCTCTACATTAAGCTCCTTGAGGAAATTCATTGTTTCCTCTGGAATATCGTAAGTATCATCCTCGGAATAGCTAAAATGATATGCCATAAAATAAATATACATAGGCTTCATCATCGCACGCCCCGCAGAATCCACTACGTAATACGGCCGCATCGTCACCTCAGACACCGATTCCTCACCCTCAATAGTGATATTTGGATTCTTGGAAGAATAATACTTGGAACCAAGCAGAAGAAACGAATTTCCTTTGACCTTTCTCAACTGCGGCACACTTGAATACTCGGAAAAAAGCTGCGTTTTTGTAGTATCCAACACGCAACCCACCTCCAGCAGTTTTGCCGCGTATGTCTGCCATGTGCCACTATTATACGACGTTGAAAAACACGTAATATTTCGCGATTCCTGATTATCGATAATATCGGCAAGACTGTCCATTCTTATCGTCTCATCAGGAAACCTGATTGAGGACGTGCTTTCAATATAGATGGTAAGAGTATCCCACCCTATTTGTTTACCTATCACTATCCCTTTTTTCAGAAAATCAGACGGAGTTGCGATATTTCTCAGGAAATCTCCATTTTTTGCCCTTGATGCGGAAAGACAGATAGGATAAAACTTTCTATGCTCTTCGCCCGGGTCTGATACGACCTCCTCCGTCAGACACAACCACGCATTTCCGCTCGGCATGTGGATATAGTAGCCGTTATCGTAATCGTAAAGATTTATATTCTTATAATTCTGCTCGATATAGTTTGCTGCGGAACCACCGCCCACAAACACCAGTGCCGGACTATTTGTCACCTTGCTGTGCGAATAGATGCCCACCAAAAATGCCGCTATTATAAACAAAACAGCCACACCGACATAAACATATCTTCTCCGGTTTTTCGTTGCCCGGCAAGTCTCAGCACCCTGCTCACTTGCAGCCATGCAAGTCTGCTCCGGAGTGTTTTCCTCCTCCGGTTCATCAGCCTTGGCATTTTTCTCCTCAATCTCTGAAAGATGCTTTTTCACGAAACGCCGCAGTTCCTGCTTGCCTTTTTCAATCAGGTCCTCCTTTGTTTCATATTCGGAAAGATACTGACCCGTGCAACCCATAAGGATGCCTCGCAGATAGCTCTTTTCCGTGGTGTCCTCACCAATCAGAGTGCGATAAAAAGCCAAAATTTTCGGGTAGCCCGTCTTGTGCATGCTATCCGTGGCTATGCGGAATTCCTCCTCCGTGGTTTTACCTATACTGCCGTTGAGAACAAAGATTATCAAGTCTGCCTTGTTTCGGATAAATTCATTATAGTCTTCCTGCTGATTGCCTACGGATTCATAACTTTTTATCTTGAATACAATCCCCATGTGCTCAAACTCATTGTTCAAGTCACTTGCAATGATTTTGAAGATATTTCGCTCTTCCTTCAGAGTGGTGGAACCGGCTATAAATACTCGTATCTTACGTTCTTCCATGACAGACTGTGTTGGGGTAAATATTTATAATTGCAAAGTCGAACCAAAAAATACGCTTTTTTCAGTTCGCCTCGGAATATGAATATATGTGAAAACACGGAAGTGGCAACAAAAAGCATTATGCCACTTTCGTGTTCTTATTTTTTCAGATTAAAGTGCAAGAAGCTCTTTCACCTTTGCCACGAGAGTATCTTTGCTCTGGCTGCCTGTGAGGCGGATAGCCGTTTTGCTACCGTTTTTGAAGAAAAGAATCGTTGGTAGCGACATTACACGATTTTCTGAAGCAAAATCAGACTCGTCTTCCACATTGTATTTGCCTATCACGGCTTGACCTTCAAATTCTGCTGCCACCTCATCAATTATTGGTGCCATAGACATACATGGACCGCACCATGTTGCCCAAAAGTCAACTACTACCGGTTTGCCTGACGCAATTATTTCTTCTACGTTCGCATCTGTGAATTGAAATGCCATAATGTTTTTTTGTTTCTTAGGTTTTAGTATTAAAGTTCTGTTTGTTTTGCAAAGATAATCATTATTTTTGACTCTGCTATACCTTTTGCCGCTATTTATTTTGAAATAAACGTCACAATGTCTTGTGCAGGTTCTGCAGCCATTGCCGTTTTTTGAGAATAGTCCAGCGGCGTGGGCTTGCCCTGACCTGCTCGCATCAGGTGATTAAGTCCAAAATACATCTTCACAATGGCATTTTTATTGCTCGCAAGTCCTCGCTGCCAAATGGCATACTGCGTATATGGCACCTGATAATCCCTCATACCAAAAAGCAGAAACATTCTGCAAGTCAAGCCTTTAGCCGTTGCCACAGGGTCGTATGCCTTATCCGCCTCGATATAGCTCTCCGTGAGTCCTTGCGGCAAACCTATTTCCGCATCATATTCCGGAGTACCGAGTTTGAGTGCATTTTCCGCCTGCTTTTTCATCTGCTCCATCATCGCCACTGCATCAGAAGCACCCAGTTCCGCATAAATACCTTTGAGGTAATCGCACTGATATTCAATTATTTCCGGCAATTTCTGTGCCGGAGGTGCCACCATTATCACGCCTGCAATGCCCGGCACGCGACGTGCAATCTCGGGAGCAAGCATCGCACCCAGGCTGTGACCCAAAACATACACCCTTTCGCTATCTATTGCCGGCATTTCCATTGCCATTTTCAGAGCGGAAACGGCATCATCAATAGTCTCAAAATCATAATTTGCTTGCTCGCCCTCAGGCACAAAGTTTGCCCGATACACCAGCGTACGTTTATCGTAACGCACTGATGCAATGCCGTTTACCGCCAGGCTATCTGCCAAGTCCTTAAAAAACTTGTTTGGTCCGAGCGTCTCATCACGGTCGTTTGGTCCGGACCCATGCACAAACACCACGCATGGCACCTTTCCCACCACTTTTTCCGGCATCTCCAGCACCCCCGGCAACCGAAATGTATCCGTCACAACCTCAATGTCCTTCGCCACTGCATTTGCCGCCAAAGATGCCATCGCCACTATCAACATTTCAATTATTCTCTTCATTTTTGTATATCCTTTATAACACAAATACCATTTCACGGCAAATTTTCGCTATTTCTGCTCCAATGCCTCCTTTATTTCCTCCGCTTTTTTCTTATATTCTTCCGCCTTTTCAGTGTTGCCAAGTTTGGTGTAAATTTCAAATAAATTCTCATACGAATAAGCTACATCTGTGTGCAGCTCTCCAAATACTGACAATCTTATATCCAATGACTTTTCATAATATTCCAATGATTTGGTATATTCTCCTTGATCTTCATAAATACAGCCAATATTATTGTAACTTGCTGCAACACTAGGGTGTTGCTCACCATATATTGACAAAAATAATTCCAATGACTTTTCACAATATTCCAAGGCTTTGGTATAGTTCTCTTGAAAGTAATAAACGCAACCAATAACAAAGTAACTCGCTGCAACATCAGGGTGTTGCTCACCATATATTGATAGTTCTATTTCCAAAGCCTTTTCATGATATTCCAAGGCTTTGGAATAATCTCCTTGATTTTTATAGACAAGCCCTATATTATTGTAACTTATTGCAACATCCGGGTGCTGCACACCTAATATGGATAATCTTATTTCCAATGACTTTTCATAATATTCCAATGCTTTGATATAGTTTCCTTGATTAGCATAAATCCAACCAATATTATTGTAACTTGTTGCAACATCAGGGTGTTGTTCACCATAAACATTCAAGAATATTTCCAAGGACTTTTCATAATATTCTAAGGCATTAGTATAGTCTCCTTGACTACTATAAATATTACCAATACCAATGTAACTTGCTGCAACATTAGGGTGTTGCTCTCCTAATACTGACAACCATATTTCCAATGACTTTTCATAATATTCCAAGGCTTTGGTACAGTCTCCTTGACTATCATATAAATTACCTATATTATTGTAACTTGTTGCAACATCCGGGTGTTGCTCTCCTAATATGGATAATCTTATTTCCAATGACTTTCCATAATATTCCAAAGCCTTGGTATAGTCTCCTTGATTTTTATAGACAAGCCCTATATTATTGTAACTTGTTGCAACATCCGGGTGCTGTTCTCCAAATATTGATAATCTTATTTCCAATGACTTTCCATAATATTCCAAAGCCTTGGTATAGTCTCCTTGATTTTTATAGACAAGCCCTATATTATTGTAACTTGTTGCAACATCCGGGTGCTGTTCTCCAAATATTGATAATCCTATTTCCAATGACTTTTCATAATATTCCAAGGCTTTGGTATAGTCTCCTTGACTACTATAAACATCACCAATAACATTGTAACTTTGTGCCACATGCGAGTGCTGTTCTCCTAATATTGACAATCTTATTTGCAATGACTTTTCATAATATTCCAATGCTTTAGTATAGTCTCCTTGACTACTATAAACATCACCAATAACATTGTAACTTTGTGCCACATGCGAGTGCTGTTCTCCTAATATTGACAATCTTATTTGCAATGACTTTTCATAATATTCCAAAGCCTTGGTGTAGTCTCCTTGATTTTTATAGACAATCCCTATATTATTGTAACTTGTTGCAACATTCGGGTGTTGCTCTCCATAAACGTTCAACCATATCTCTAATGACTTTTCATAATATTCCAAAGCCTTGGTATAGTCTCCTTGATTATCATAAACAAGCCCAATATTATTGTAACTTGTTGCAACATCAGGGTGTTGCTCACCAAATATTGACAGCCATATTTCCAGTGCCTTTTCATAATACTCCAAGGCTTTGCTATAGTCTCCTTGACTATCATAAAAATTACCAATATTATTGTAACATGCGGCAACATCCGGATGTTGATCACCATAAACATTTAACAATATTTCCAACTCTTTTTCATAATATTCCAACGTTTTGGTATAGTCTCCCAGACTATCATAAACACCACAGATATTATTGTAACATGCGGCAACATCAGGATGCTGCTCACCATGAACATTTAACAATATTTCCAACGCCTTTTCATAATATTCCAATGCTTTGGTATAGTCCCCTTGATTATTATAAACAAGCCCTATCTTAACGTAACTTGCTGCCACATTAGGATGTCTCTCTCCTAATATTGATAATCTTATTTTTAATGCCTTTTCATAATATTCCAACGCTTTGGTATAGTTCCCTTTGCTATCATAAATACCTCCTATTTGATTGCAACTTGTTGCAATATCCGGATGTTGCTCACCTAATATTGATAATCTTATTTTTAATGCCTTTTCATAATATTCCAACGCTTTGGTATAGTTCCCTTTGCTATCATAAATACCTCCTATTTGATTGTAACTTGTTGCAATATCCGGATGTTGCTCACCAAAAACATTTAACAATATTTTCAATCCTTTTTCACAATATATAAACGCTTTGGTATAGTCTCCTTGACTATCATAAACACTACCAATATTAATGTAACTGTGTGCGACATCAGGGTGTTGCTCACCTAGTATGGATATTCTTATTTCCAATGACTTTTCATAATATTCCAATGCTTTTGTATAGTTTCCTTGATTATTATATACAAGCCCAACATTATTGTAAATTGTTGCCACATCACGGTGCTGCTCTCCATATACATTTAATAATATTTCCAATGACTTTTCACAATATTCCAAGGCCTTGTTATAGTCTCCTTGTATACAATAAACACTACTAATATTACCGTAACTTTGTGACACATCGGGGTGTTGCTCACCTAATATGGATATTCTTATTTCCAATGACTTTTCATAATACCCCAATGCTTTTGTATAGTCTCCTTGATGAGCATAAACAATACCAATATTATTCCAACTTGTTGCGACATACGGATGCTGCTCTCCATAAATATTTAATAATATTTCCAATGCCTTTTCATAATATTCTAATGCTTTAGAATATTCTCCTTTACTATCATAAATAGAACCAATATCATGGAGACACAGAGCTCTACTCTCATCGCTATCACTATGTCTCAAACCTCGCTGATAATATTCCATAGCTTTTTCATACTCGGCAATGTATTGTTGTATAAACGTTCCTGCTTCATTTTGCCATTCCACATTCGTAGTATCAATACTTGCACGAAGTTCAAGATAATATGCAACAGAATCATTTTTATGTTTTGTGGCATAAATTTCATATTTGCTGTAACAGCGAGCGGCAAGGTCTTCCTTTGTTTTAGTGCTTAAAGCTACACTTTTTTCAAGTTGAGATTGCTCCTCCTCAATTTCTTTTTGTCTTTTGGCATTAATCTCATCAAGTTGTTGATTTTCACGGATTTGTTCCTCAATATTTCCTTTTGTGTTAAGCAAAGAATCAGCCTTTTCCAGTTCACCATTTATAATAAGATTGGTCACTTGTCGCTGAAACTCATCTATTTGGTCAAAGTCCGTTTTGGCATAGCGTTCAGCCATTTCCTCAACCAGCTTTTGACTGTTTTGCTCATCAGCATAAAGTTTTTGGTAAAGTGCATTTTTCTCTTGCTCGGAGATTTTTTGTTGCTCAAAAAGCGAGTCAATCTCATCTTCACGCTCCTGCAAAGTGCGGCGTAAAGTACGATTTATTTTCCGCAAAGCCTCCACTTTATCCGTATTATATTCATCCGGCATTACAAGCACAAGAGCAAGCGGTGTTGCCGAACAGTTATACTGCCTAAGTTGCTCAAAATCATTAAGAATATACCCGTTCAAATCCACTTTCTTCAGCACAAATTTGCCATTTGGAATTGCAAGCGAAAAAGCACCATCTTTTTCACTCGTCACCTTTCCGCGGTCCGTCTCAATCTTCACACCACTAAGTCTCTGACCCGGAATCAGCTGCCCCTTTGCATCCAGTTTTCCACGAGTTTTAGTGTAACCCTGTTGCATTCCAGCACCTGCATAAAGTGCTGAAAATATAATCACTAATGACAAAAATATCTTTCTCATAATCTAATTTTTTTTACAAATTGTTCATCATTTTCGTCGTAGCTTGGATTGTATTGACTGTGATTTTTGCATACATTCATTTGCCTTTTCCTTATATCCAAGTCCATTATAAATATAATATAACATATAGTATGAGTAACCAACATCTTCACTTATTTCTCCAAATAATTCTAAACTGAGCTTCTGATATTTTTTTGCATATTCTAAAGAATTATTATAATCTCTAAGATTGAAATAACAAATCATAATACCCTGATAACTCCACGCTACATGGCGGTTCTTCTCACCGTAAATTGAAATACAAATAGGTAATGTTTTCAAACTATACTCAAGAGCTTTGGAATGATTTCCTAATTTAGAATAGACTGCTCCTATGTTATTGTATAAAGATTTTATATTCGGATTTCGTTCTCCGTAAATAACCAAATATATATTTAAGGCTTTTTCATAAAATTCTAAAGACTTTGAAAAATTTCCTTTATCAAAATACAACAAACCTATTTTTAAATAACATGATGCCACATTTGTACTTTGCTCTCCTACTTCAGACAAAAATATATTTAAAGCCTTTTCATAATTTTGCATAGCCTTCACATAATCCCTGCTATATGAATGATAAAAGCTACCAATGGACTCATAACTTTCAGCTACTATAGGATTAGATTCACCTAAAATTTCTAAACGAATATTCAACGCTTGCTCAAAATAATTAAGTGATTTTGTAAAATCTTTTTTTTCTAAAAATATATTAGCCATATTGTTATAGCAAGCCGCGACATCTAGATGCTTTTCTCCATATATAGCCAATCTTATTTGCAAGGATTTTTCATAATATTCTAATGCTTTATCAATCTCAAAATTGATTGAATATAATATAGCCATATTAAAAAAACAAAGCGATTGAAAATCCTTGCTTTTGCAATGGCGTAAAGCTCGTTGATAATAATCCAACGACCTCTCAAATTCTGAAAGATATTTCTTCGCGAAATCACCTGCATCTATATTCCATTGGACATTCGTAGTATCAATATTAGAACGTAATTCAAGATAATAGGCTGCGGAATCATTTTGATGCTTTAATAAGAAAATTTCATGTTTTCTATAATACCATAAAGCTAAATCTTCTTTTAGTTTTGTGGCGTATGCTTTACTTTTATCAAGTTGAGCTTGTTCCTCATCAATTTCTTTTTGTCTATTTTGATTTATTTCATCTATCCGTCTAATTTCCTGCAAAGCCTGTGCTGTATTTCCTTTTTTATTAAGTAAAGAATCTGCCTTTGATAATTCGCCTTTAATGATATATTCAGATATTAGTCGTTGAAATTCGTCTATTTGATCAAAATCAGTTTTTGCATATCTTTCTGCCAATTCTTCCACAAGTTTCTGGTTTTTCTCGTTATAAGAAGAAAGTTTTTTATACAGCTCATCCTTCTCTTGCTCCGAGATTTTATTTTGCTCATATAAAGCATCAATTTCTTCCTCTCGTTCTAAGAGCGTACGCTGTAATGAACGGTTTATCTTCTTAATTGCTTTAACCTTCTCGTTGCTATACTCCTCCGGCTTAACAAGCACAAGTGCAAGCGGAGTTGCAGAGCAGTTATACTGCCTAAGTTGCTCAAAATCATTAAGAATATACCCATTCAAATCCACTTTCTTCAGCACAAACTTGCCATTTGGAATTGCAAGCGAAAAAGCACCATCTTTTTCACTCGTCACCTTTCCGCGATCCGTCTCAACTATCACGCCACTCAGCCTTTGCCCGGGAATCAGCTGCCCCTTCGCATCCAATTTTCCACGAGTTTTAGTATAACCTTGCTGCATTTCAGCATTCACGGTAACAGCCGCCAAAAGCAGGCTGATAAGCAAAAAAATCTTTTTCATTTATGCAAAAATTATGTAAATGTGTCAAAAAAAAATCAATAAACTTCCACCACTTGGTCCGGATTTATGATTGGCGTCAAAATCACGGAATCCACAGGTGCCACGGGAGAGGAAAGTTTGTAGCTGTCTTTCTGCTCTTTCAGCGGAATAGACATTCTCACATAGCCGTCTGCATCGGAAACGGCATCCCTGCCATCAACGGAAATCGGGAAATCCGGGATATATTTTCCGTCTTTATAAACTCGGAAACTTACGTAACCATAAACGTTCGGGTCGCGGTTCAAGAAAATGGTGTGACTTTCCGCAAGATTTATCACGGTGTCCAGAGGCAAAAAGTCCTTGCAGCGTACCTGCAGACGCACGTCGCTATCTAAATATTTATGCGGAATATTCAGGAAAAGAGCATTATCCTGCAAATCCGCCACAGTATCTTTTTTACACTCATCTCCCACAAACAGAGATACTTCCGCATTTCTTGCCGGTGGAATATTGTGATTTATTTCCGTAGCTTCACGGAGCGACATTTTCACGTCAACAGGCTTATTGTACATCCACACGAGGAGAATAGCCGCCAGCACACAGAGCGTAAGCAGAGTCCACTTGATAGCGGAAGCAATCAACATTCGTTCATGACGCTTCCAAACGGAATCGAATTCAATACCGAGCAGCTTCGTAACAAGCTGAATATAAGCACGTTCACGGTTCAGCCATTTCCAACTGTAAATATTCTCATTTACGTTGGCACCGAGGTATTCCGGCAAATCAAGTTTCTTGAGTATCGGGTTAAAACACTCCGTTTCTGGTTCTCCGCTGTTTGGCACACCGTCAACAATAAAGAAATGTATATTGTCCGCACGTCCCAAGCTGTGAAAATATTCTATTTCGCGTCCCACCCATTCGGATTTGGCGGAATTTGGAGAACAAATCACAATAAGGTTTTTGGAATTGCGGAGACGCATTTTCAGTTCTTCGCTAAGGTCACCCGGCTGGATTTCGTATGGAGCAAAAAAGATAGGACTCATCGGGCAACGCTTCCACCCTTTTTCACGGCAAAGAGTAGCAGACATCTTGTATTTAGACAGCTTTTGCTCCACTTTCTTTCCCCACTCAAAATCTGCCGAACTATATGATATAAACGCAAAATATTGTTTTTCTTCCATAGACATAAATGATTAGTAAAAATTAGTATTAAATTGCCACAAATGTAATGATTTTATTTGAAAAAAAGTTACTTATAGAGAAGAAATATTGAAAATTTTGTTGTACTTTTGTAGTCGGAATAGTTGAGAAAAAATGAAAAGTTTACTTCAAATAGCAAAAATAAAGGCGGTGATGCTCTACATAATGCAGAGTTTCCCGGAAGGAGTTGATTATATCAAATTATTCAAAATTTTATATTTCGCCCAGCAAGACCATTTGGTTCGCTATGGGAAAGTGCTTGTTGATGAATCCTTCAGAGCTGTAAAACATGGTCCTGTACCCACTTTTACCTATAAGGCTCTACAAGTGGCAGAGGGCAAATCATTAGACGGTGATTTTGCTGATTTTTTGTCCGGTATTGAAGTACGAGATAAAAAAGTATTCACTTCCTTAAAGCCTGATATGGATTACATTTCCGGTGCAAATAAGAAGTGTTTGGATGCATCTATAGAAAAATACAAGAATACAGATCCGTACGACCTGTCTGATATGTCACACGATTCCGCATGGGAGGAAGCTAATGATAGGATAAAAGATGACCCGCAGAAAAACTTTATCACTATTATTGATATGGCCCGTGCCGGAAATGCTACGGATTCAATGGTCGATTATATCCGAGAAAAGCAAATTGTAAAAAATGCTTTGCTCTGAAAAATATGGATGATAAGACCGGCACTTTGAGAATACTAATGGCATCACTTGATGATGCTGAAAAAATTGATATGTCTTCCGTAAAAGTTGGAGACATCATTTATGTATCACTTGATGAAGAAGACGGATTAACGCTTAGAGCAGGATATAAAGAGAGACTGAAATACATTGTAATTATCGGTTTTACTCCGGAAGGATTTGCGGTAGGTGCTTTGCTTATCAATTCCGAAATAAACCCTGCTAAACGTTCTCCGGAATTGCTTGATTGCCAATACCCTTTATTGCATCGCAATTATAGTCATATTTTGGATTATGATAGTTGGCTGGATTGTTCTGATATATTTGAAATCAGAAAATTGAAAATTACGGATAAAGTCGGTAAAGTCAAAGGGCATTTGATAGAGGAAGATAGAATCCGAGTGATGGAGTTCTTGAAACAAACAGATGTTTTTGACAATGTCACAAAACGCCGTTACGGCATCATAAAATAATCCCTAATCACCTTAATCACCTTAATCACCCTAAACGCCTTAAAAACCTTAAATTCCTTAAATTCCCTATAAATCTTCTGTTAAGCACTTTTCTCTGACAGCTCCAGCCACCGGAGTTCAAGCTCATCTATTTCAGACTTAACTTCTTCATAGCGAGCGGCTTTTGCTGCCACATCCGCAATTTCACTGCCGGAATTAAATAGTTCTTCCAGTGAGGCTTTTTCAGCATTCAGAGAATCCAATTTTGCCGTTATTTCCTCAAATTCTTTCTTTTCCTTAAAAGTCAATTTGGGCTTTTGTGCCGTCTTTTGTTTTTCTGCCTTTTCCTGCTTCTGCTCCACAGGCTTTTGCACCGGATTTTCTGCAAGCCAAGTGCGATAATCCGTGTATGTGCCCGGGAAATCTTTTATCACGCCATTGCCCTGAAAAACAAAGAGATGGTCCACTATGGAATCCAGGAAAAAGCGATCGTGCGAAATCACTATCACGCACCCTTTGAACTCCGCAAGAGGGTGTATCAAAATTAAGTTATTTGGTACATCCTTTCTTTATATGTCACAT
>JBJECR010000002.1:0-24098 GCA_051871275.1 Muribaculaceae bacterium
TGGAGAGGTGGGTGAGTGGCTGAAACCACCAGTTTGCTAAACTGACGTAGGAGTAATCCTACCACGAGTTCGAATCTCGTCCTCTCCGCAGATAAGATAACCTGCTGATAATCGGCAGGTTTTCTGTTTTATACAGTAGGTGGCAAATGGTAGGTCAGGGAAGTGTGTACCGCTGCTAAATGTTTATAATTATGTGCTTATAAGAATAATAGTGCAAAAAAAGAAGACTACCCGGATAGAGTAGTCTTCTTTTGTAATATGTTGTATGATAGGATATTACATATTCATACCGCCATCCACTTGGATAACCTGACCGGTTACATAGCTTGCAAGGTCTGAAGCAAGGAAAGTGGCAACGTTTGCGATATCTTCCGGTTGTCCGCCACGGCGAGCAGGGATTTTGAGTTTCCATTCTTCACGTACTTTTTCCGGAAGAGCTGCAGTCATAGCGGTTTCAATAAATCCCGGAGCGATAGCGTTAGCACGGATTCCGCGAGGCCCCATTTCCTGTGCAACGCTCTTGGCAAGTGCAATCATACCCGCCTTTGAAGCTGCATAGTTTGCTTGCCCTGCATTACCGTGAACACCAACAACGGAAGCCATATTGATGATGCTGCCGGAACGCTGACTGAACATTACGGGAATTACGTTGCGAGTAAAGTTGAATGCACTCTTAAGGTTGATGCCGATAACTCTATCCCACTGTTCTTCGCTCATGCGGAGAAGAAGACCGTCTTTAGTGATACCTGCATTATTTACGAGGATGTCTATTCTGCCAAATTCTTTTTGGATTTCAGCCACAACGGCTTTTGTAGCTTCAAAGTCTGCGGCATTGGAAGCGTAGCCTTTAGCTTTTACACCTAAAGCGGCAATTTCAGCTTCTGTAGCCTGAGCGTTTTCGTCAATTACAAGGTCAGTGAAAGCAATGTTTGCACCTTCCTGAGCAAATTTGATAGCGATGGCTTTACCGATACCGCGAGCGGCACCTGTGATTAAAGCCGTTTTTCCTTCAAGTAATTTCATTTTTATATTCAAGTTTTATAATTGTAGTTATAAATAATTGTTCACTTTAGTGTTTGGTGAGTCCGTTAATTACAAAAGAAATAAAGGACTGTTCAAGTTTTTCCGCTTCTTCACTGTTTTCGCAAGTTTGATGCCAAATAGCTCTAATCATAGTGGGAAGCATGTGTGGTAATGAATTAGAACATTCCGCATCAAAATCACCGGATGCAATACCTCTGTTTATGATTTCGTTTATAATACATTCTTCCTTTGCAAAGACGGCTTTTTTTATTTTTTCCGTTTTGTTGAAGTCTATTTTGAGCCAAGAAAGGATAGATTCTTTCTGTTTGGCAGCCTCGTTGAGCGTGCGGAAGCGTTCACGGATGAATTCCGTCATTTTTTCAGTAGGTTCCAAGTCTGAATCCGCAATTTCACGAACGGATTTTACGTATTCTTCGCTTTCACGTTCAATAACGGCACTATAAATATCACTTTTGTTTTTAAAGTAGGAATATAGAGTGCGGCGACCGTTATCGGAGGCATTGGCTATATCAAGCATAGTCGTATTTTCAATTCCTTTAAGCAGGAATAACTTACGAGCTACCTCAATCAGTCTGTCACGCGTTTTTGCTACCATCTATAAGTGCCTGTTTATATAATAAAGTCTATTTTCTAAAAAACAGTGCGAAATTAGTTATTTTATCTCATATTACAAAAAATTGACAATAAATTGTATTATATAAAAGTTTATTATTAATTTCGTGGTGAAATTTGAAGATTAAATAAATATGATTAAGAAAATTTTGTTAATTGCTTTATTTTCAGCTTGTTTAGCTGTAAAAGCAGATAATGCTCCTTTTAAGTTTTATTCAGATAGTGTTGCGTCTGTTGGTGTGGTTGTGTATGACCTTAGAGCCGATAAACAGGTATTAAACTATAACGGAGAAAAAACTTTTGTGCCTGCAAGTACTTTGAAACTGGTGACTTCTGCAGCGGCAATATCGCTTTATCCCATCGACTTCCAGTATGAAACGCCGGCATATATTGATGGAAAAATAAAAGACGGTACAGTTTATGGTGATATTATTATAAAAGGTGCAGGTGACCCTACCATTAAAAGCCGCCATTTTCCGGACAATCAGACTTTTGTAGATGATATAACAAGTGCACTCAAAGAAAAAGGTGTGAAAAATTTCACAGGAAACATTATTGTGGATACCGGTGACCAAAAAAATCAAGGCAAACTAGGTTCTTGGGAAATTGAAGACGGATATTACGAGTATGGCACAGGGTGGTATGCTTTTAATTACAGTGACAATGTGCTGCATTTGAATCCTGCGAGTATGGACGCACAAGAATTGGTTTCAATTGAAGATATTGCCTCTATTGTTGATGGAAATCTGTACCTTTCCCAGAGTTTTGGTGCTTCTTACAATGAAATAGACGATACGGAAACTTTTGAAGACAACCGGACAATAGTGATTCCGAACCCATATCCGGGAAGCATGCTTATCAGCGAGCTTTATGCAAAATTTTCTGAAGTGGGAATAAATCTTGTTTACGATGAAGATTATGTGGAAAATCCGGAAGAAGAAACAGATTCAATACCTCTTGCATCATATTATTCACCGGCACTAAAAGCAATTCTCACAGACTTGATGCACCGCAGCGACAATATGATGGCTGAGTCAACGCTGAGACTTCTTGCACCAGGTAAGTCGCTGAAAGAAGCATTGAAAGCGGAAAAAGATTTCTACGAGTCAAAAGGAATATCAACAGAGTTGATGACTATAAAAGATGGCAGCGGGCTTTCCAGAACAGATGCGGTTTCGCCGAAGTTTATGGTGGAAGTCCTCAAAATGATGTCTGATAATTCGGATTTTATAGACATCTTTCCCAGAGCAGGTGTGAACGGCACTCTCAAAAATACTTTTAAGGGAAGTAAACTTGAAGGGCTTGCAGCACTGAAAAGCGGAAGTATGGGAGGAGTAAGATGCTATGCAGGTTATCTCCTTGATGAAAATGAAAATCCGGCATACGCTGTTAGCATAATGGTGAATAACTATAAGTGTCCGCTACGTGAATTGCACAAGGCTATTGAAACATTCCTTGAAAAATATTACGAGTAAACTGCGACCGCTCTTTTTATCTTTCTTTATAATAGATTTTAAGTATGGATAGCACAAAAAAACATATTCTCCAAACACTTTTGGAAATTCAGTCTCAGATTTTGGAAATAGATGATAATGAAAAATTGGAAGATATTTCTTTTAAATTGAGTAGCTTATTCCCTTTTGCAGATGTATCGGCTTCAAGTGAGGTGCAGGAGGATAATATTAAGGAAACTATAGCAGATGCACCACAGGAGGACCATCAAAATCTTTCAGAAGAAACTGTTGAGAGGATTCAGGAGGAGAAAAGTGAATCTCCCTTTGAAGAATCTGAAGAAGACATAGCAGATGAAGCTTTTGATGCCAAAGAGGAGGAATATTTGGAAACCACGGAAGAAACGGAAGATGTGAGC
Source organism: Muribaculaceae bacterium (assembly GCA_051871275.1). Taxonomy (GTDB): domain Bacteria; phylum Bacteroidota; class Bacteroidia; order Bacteroidales; family Muribaculaceae; genus CAJUPY01. The sequence continues at coordinate 3,527 of JBJECR010000002.1, forward strand.
CAAAACTTCACGGTGAAATCGGAAAATAATCTTGAAGAAGAGCCAAATGAAGATCCAAATGAAGAATCGGAAAAAGGTCCAAAAGAAGAGTCGAAAGAAGAGTTGAAAGAAGAATCAAATGAAGAGTCGAAAGAAGAGAAAAAGGTTAACGCAACTCCAAAAGATATTTATAAAGTATTTACTATAAACGATAAATTCCTATATCGCAGGGAATTATTCGGAAATAGTGATGCACAATATAGGGAAGCACTGGACTTAATTTCCAGGATGGATAGTTTTGAAGAGGTTCAGGATTATTTCCTTAATGATTTGGGCTGGAATCCGGAAGATGAAAATGCAAAAAGTTTCCTGGACACGATAGATAAATATTTCAACTGAAATGAGCGGAAAACTTTACATAGTACCAACTCCTGTGGGCAATCTTGGAGATATGACTCCGAGAGCTATTGAAATACTCGGCAAGAGTGAACTGATACTTGCAGAGGATACTCGCACAAGTGCTGTGATAATGAAGCATTTCGGAATTTCAACGCCTATGCTCAGCCACCATAAATTTAATGAGCATACTGCGATAAACGGCATTATAGAAAGGCTTAAAGGCGGAGCCATGATTTCACTTGTTTCCGATGCAGGCACACCTGCTATATCAGACCCCGGTTTTATGTTAAGCCGTGCATGCCGCGAGAATGAAATTGAGGTGGAAACACTTCCCGGTGCCACCGCATTTGTTCCGGCATTAGTAAATTCCGGTTTGCCATGTGACAGATTTTGCTTTGAAGGTTTTCTTCCTATAAAAAAAGGTAGAGTCACTCGTATTCAAGAATTGGCGGAAGATTCTCGCACATTTATCATTTATGAATCACCATTGCGTCTTGCCAAAACACTGGAGCAACTTGCCGAGTTTTGCGGCGAAGAACGTCCGGCATCAGTTTCCAGAGAAATATCAAAACTTCACAACACTACTCACAATGGAACACTAAAATCACTTGCGGATTATTTTAAAGTAAACCAAGCGAGAGGTGAAATTGTTATAGTAGTGGGAGGTAAAATTATAGAAAAAGAAGAAAAGATACATAAAAATAAGTATAAAGAGTAAATTAAACCAAATATTAAGTAAAAAAAAGATGAAAACGAAATCATTTATTGGCTTGGCAATTGCGTTTATTGCCGCCATTTCAGCATCTTCTTTCATCACATCATGCGTAACATCAAGTGACGGAGATGAAGCAAAAAGTCCATTAAATATTGCAAGAGATTCTCTAGAAGTAGCATTGGAAAATCAAGACAGCCTTTTAGTTTTGATGAACGACATCACGGAGGGTATGATGCAGATTAAGAGTATGGAAAATATTCTTGCCACATCAAACCTTAACGGTGAATCAGTTTCAAAGCGTGAGCAGATAAAAACAGATATGCAAGCTATTGCTCAAGCCCTTGAGGAAAGAAGACTTCGTCTTGAAGAATTGGAGAAAAAATTGGCTCAATCCGGTCATAATAACGCAATCTTGAAAAGAAGCATAGACAATCTTAAGGCACAGATTGCAGAACAGGAAACTACTATTGCCGGACTTCGTAACGAACTTGCACAAGCAAACATCAAAATTGATGTCTTGACTCAATCTGTTGATTCTCTCTCCACCACAGTACAAACTGTAAGAGAAGAAAAAGCACAAGTGGAGCAGAAAAATGAAAATCTCACAAATGAGATGAACACTGTTTACTATATCGTAGGTTCCGGAAAAGAACTTAAAAATGCCGGTGTTACCAAAGACGGAGGTTTCTTACGCAGTGACAAGATTAACACTTCACAGTTTAATTCAGACCTCTTTATTAAAGCGGATAAGAGAGAACTGCGTACTATCAATCTTTACTCCAAGAAGGCAAAGGTGATGACAGCTCAACCAACAGATTCTTATTCTATTGAAGATGTCAATGGTTCTAAGGTTTTGGTAATCCGTGATGCAGAGAAGTTCTGGAATCAATCTGCATATCTTGTGGTAAAAACAGACTAAACTTTTTTTGAAACTATACAAATAAACAGGGATTGCTAAAATTTTTGTGCAACCCCTGTTTATTTTATTTAGAGCCTGTTTCATACAAAAAAATCACATTGCAGAATCTTCAAGCAGTTGGTTTGCCACAAAGCGGAGGATGCCGGGTTTTGATGCCTTATTCTTGCAAAAGTTTGCAATTTTTTCGTCAATTGGAGTACGAATATTAAGCAATAGACGTAAGCCCGTGTATTGTGACATTTCAGAGTCTGAGGCTAACAATTTTTTTGCGAGGCTTTCTGCATCAGATAAATGACGGAGTAGGGCATGGCATAAAACGTCTGCCACTTCCGTAGTTTGACATTCTACAGCCCACTGTTCCGCTTCTTCTGTAGTGAGTTTTTCTATAGGGAAAATCATAGGGGCAATTAAGAGACTTTCTCGTGTGGTGACATTTTGACGTAACGTTAATGCAAGTTCCTCGTTTTTTCCAATTGTGGCTGCAATTTCGCGTAACTGCGGAATATTCAGTCCAAAAACTATTTTATAGTTATATCCGGCTTTTCGAATTGTGTCTGCTATGATGCCGTTTCTCAAGGCAAAAAATTGCCTTTTCAGTTCTTGTATTTGATTAAATTCTGCCATTTTGATGAAATTGTTAGGATTTATTTGTGTAGCTATACGTTTCCGGCAATAGCAATTTTTATGTTTGATAAGTCAAAATATTTTTCTGTCATCAAACGTATTTCAGCGGGTGTTATATTTTCCAATACGTCAATAGTGGAACTGAAGAAAGAATTTGGGAGCGAATTTTTGTGGCAGGAAATGTAATAGTCCAATGAGGCGAATAAATTTTCTGATGTATTTGCTAAAATAGACATATAAAACTTTCTTACAGATGCTATTTCTTCCTGAGAAATAGGTTCGTCTTTCATTATTCGTATTTGAGAGACAGTTTCTTCAGTAACTTTATTGGCAGTATTGCCGTCAAACTGAGAATTAATGCTTATAGCACAGCCTTCAAGCGACGAATAGATGTGAGAATGAATGCCGTATGTTAGTCCTTTTTCTTCTCGGATAACTTTGTTCAGTCTGCTTCCGAAGTATCCTCCCAGGGCGATTATGGCAATTTTAAGTGAAATATAGTCCGGGTTATGGGCATCAATCGTAGGAATAAGGATATCCATAGAACTTTGCACCTGTTCCGGCAAAGAAATACATTCTGTTTTGGCACCGGTATTGTATGGCACCGGAATAAGGGTTTGTTTGATTGGATTGTCGGAAAAATCATAGTTGCTAAAAGTGTCGGTGATGTAAGACAACACTTCTTCTGTGATTTTTCCTGCAATAAAAATTTCAGGTTTTGTTTTGAGAATAATAGAGTTGTAACATTGGACAACTTCTTCCCGTTTGAGTTCTTTTATTTTGTCAATAGTTTGAATAGACTTAAATGCCGGGTGGTTTTCTCCAAAGAGTAGCTTTTTGCATAGCTTTTTAGACTGATACTGAACTGTTTGAGCCTCAATACTTTTGTTTGCAACATATTTCTTTAGCTGGTTTTCAAACTCATTTTCCGGGAAAGTGGAGCAAGTGAGTATTTGCGTCATAATGGGCAATATCTGCGGCAATGTCCTATTCAGTGCAGTGACGCTCATAGTGGTGAAATGAGCATCACAGGAAACGTTTATTCTTGAGCCGTAGAAATCAAAAAATTCCGTTATTTCATCTGCGGAAAGCTTCTCTGTGCCGCTGAAAAACATTTTTGTCATGATTTCCGGGGCAGTGGCATTCTCAACATCAAACTTGCCGCCATTCCAAACGAGTACAATTTTGCACACGTCTTCATCACCACGGTTTATTATGTTTAGCTTTATACCATTCTGAAGTGTTATAGATGTGATTTCAGGCAGATTAAGTGCTTTGAAATCAAATACTTCAGGTGAAATAGTTCTGTCAAGCATAGGTTACAGGCAAAACATTTGTTTGGCTTTTTCAAGGTCTTCCGGAGTGTCAATGCCGATAGTGGGCGAATCTGTAAGAGCCACCTTGATTTTGTATCCGTTTTCTATCCAACGAAGTTGCTCGAGTGATTCCGCAATTTCAAGAGAAGACTGTGGCAATTGCGTGATTTGATTTAAAACATCACCGCGATAAGCATACATTCCTACATGGATAAAGAAATCTCTGTTGTCCAGCCATTCTTGCCATTTGTAGTTTCTCACGTATGGAAGGATAGCACGGCTGAAATAAATGGCATAATTTGATTTGTCAAAAATAACTTTTACCTTGTTAGGGTCAAAAACACCTTCAAAGCCACCGGATTTGTCGTATTGCCTTGCGAGTGTTGCTATTTGAGTGGTTTTATCATCAAAGCAACTCTTTATTTCTGCAATTTGTTCAGGTGCCACGAATGGTTCATCGCCTTGGATATTTATCACGATGTTTGCATCAGTATCAATTGTTTTATATGCTTCATTCACTCTATCGGTTCCGCTTTTGTGGTTCGCGGAAGTCATTATGACTTTGCCTCCAAAAGCAGTGACTGCATCATAGATACGATTATCATCTGTAGCCACATATACTTCGTCAAGTTCTTTGCAAACTTGGCGATATACTCTTTCTATCATAGTCATTCCACCGATATCAGCCAATGGCTTTCCGGGAAAACGACTTGATGCGTATCTTGCAGGGATTATTCCTATAAATTTGTTCATGATTGTTTTTTACTTATTACCACGCCGTCTATGCCGGCATCTATGAGAGAATCTATTTTATCTGCATCAAACGATTCAATTTCAGTCACGAGATGAATATCAACTTTAGCATTTTCAACTTGAGACGAAAAGTTCTTATACCATTCATAGTCTTTTCCTGATGGAAGGGTTACATAGTCAATATCAGCTGATTTAAGTGAGATTACTTCCATAGGAGAAATCACATTGCAGCCAATTATTGGTTCTGCCCCGAGCTTTTCGCGTATCTGAGCAGGATGTATATCGCTGTTTGTGAGGTGTATGCCATGGCACTTAATGTCTTCTAACAGCGAAAGATTATTTTCAACAATAAGAAAAATCTGCTTTTCATTACAAAGCTCAACGAGTTTCTGCAAATCCCCTGAAACGTATTCTCCGGAAAGAGATAGCTGAATCCACAATACGTCATCATGTTCTATCAGTTCTGAGCACACGTCAAATGCTTTGTCTGCGGTAGTTTCAACTCTGTGTATAAACATAAGTAATTTGCGATTATTGTTTTTTCAATTTGAAACCGACAGTTATTCCATCGTAACTGTTTAGTAGAGTTGATGCGGTCTTGAGGGTTGTATTATTAGAGTAATTGGCAACCTTTTCAACGAGCGTCATAAGTTTTGTGGCATCAAAAGTGAGTGACAATTCGTTTGTGTAAGACTTTGATATATATGCAGTCATTGTTCCTACGTTTACCTTGCCTAATGCTTGGAAACTAAACACGTAATTGCCGGATTCATCAATAGAAATTGTTCCTTTTGCAGTGATTTTTTTTACGGTCATCGTGAATGTAGAGTCTTCTGCAAACTGAACCTTAAGTCCTGTGATTCCGGAGCGAGTGTAAAAAGGAAGTATTTTCTGCTCTATGCTTGAGGCTGCAGCAGCACCGCCGGCTTGTTGGAGAAGATTGTCAGACTTGAAAGAAACTGCCGGTGCGGAATATTTCCATGTTCCAACTAAATCTTTGAGTTCTACTTTTTGGGAACCAATCACGGCACTAATCACGCTGCCAATGCTTGAAGTTGTTGTAGATGTAGAGTCGGAAGATAAAACTTTGCCTAAGGCTTCTTTTATGTCAAAAGCACTGCAAGTGAAAGAGTTGCAGGCAACTAATGCTACTAATAAGCTAAAAAAGATTTTTTTCATTTTTGTATGTATTAATTGTTTGTGTTATTTATTTCATTGTCAAGTGTTTGCCATTTGGAGTTTTCGCTTTTGTATTCCGGAACGAGTTTTTTTAGTGTACGTACTGTTTGTTCTTCGTCATCGGAATAGACGTAATTTTTAAGTTTATCCATCAGCTCGGTGACATGTTTATAGTCGTATTGAACAGTGATGGATTTCATAATTTTTTTATTTGTGGTAGGGATGCTCTTTTCTTTGTCGTAGAGGAGTTCTTCAAAGAGTTTTTCTCCCGGCCTCAGACCGGTTTCAATTATTTTAATATCCTTATCTACAGTAAGTCCGGCAAGGGTAATCATTGTTTTTGCAAGGTCGTAAATTTTTACAGGTGTACCCATGTCAAAGATATATATTTCACCACCTTCGCCAATGCAAGAAGCTTCAAGGACAAGCGAACAAGCTTCATCAATTGTCATAAAATATCGGATTATATTTTTATCCGTTATTGTTACGGGTCCACCGGTTTCTATTTGCTTTTTGAACAGAGGAATTACGGAACCATTTGAGCCAAGTACATTCCCGAAGCGAGTGGTAATAAACTGAGTTTTTTCGGATTTATTCTGTGTGTGGAATAATGATTGCACATAAATTTCAGCTGCACGCTTGGTTGCGCCCATAACATTTGTAGGGTTCACGGCTTTATCTGTAGAAACCATAATAAATTTCTTTACACCGTATTTAATAGCGAGATCCGCTATAACCTTTGTGCCGAAAATATTATTCTTCACTGCCTCTGTAGGATTAAACTCCATCATGGGAACATGCTTATACGCCGCAGCGTGGAGAACAATGTCCGGGCTATGCTTTTCAAACAGTTTGTCCATGATGCTGAAATCCGTAATATCGGAAATAACGTATTCTGCAGGCACGTTTTTAAAATTCTCATTCAGTTCAAGCATGAGTGAGTGCATAGGTGTTTCCGCTTGGTCCACGAGAATAATTTTTCCCGGATTCATGTCTGCTACTTGACGTGTTATTTCGCTTCCGATAGAGCCGGCAGCACCTGTAATCAACACGTTTTTGCCATTTATGAAGTTTGCCAGGTGATTGCGATTTATTCGTATTTGTCTGCGTCCGAGCAAATCTTCAATTTTTATTCTTTCAACGTGTGCGGTGGAAGACGTTCCCTCATTGCTGATAAATTCGGAAACGTGATTTATCATAAACAGTTTGAATCCATTACGGAGCAGAATGTCTGCATAGTCAGTTTTGATTATATCAAAAAGTTTGTCCGGAATCAAAATGCTGTCACACTCGTATTCTGTCAAAACTTTTTTCAGGCTTTCTTCCGAGAAAGGAAAAATTTTAAAACCGTTTACGGTGTTAACTTTTGAAGAAGCCACTTTTTCCGTGCTCAGAATTGCCTGTGGATTGTATCTTCTCGGCTGTTCGTTTTTTAGAGTGTGAGCAAGAGTTATAGTGCTGATGTCATTGCCGAAAATAATAATGGGTAAGCTATTACCGACCTTATCTACATGCAAAGAGTATAAGTGCTTGGTGATAAGACGCATACACATCATCATTGTGAAAGACATAAATCCTGCCACAAAGATATTCCAAATGCTGAAATATCTGATTCCTGTAATGTTATCTATGAGGAGCGCTGTAAAAATGAGGGATAATGAAGCAGACGCAACGAGGATTGCAGTCTTGGACATATCCTCAATTATAGGGAGGCGGATTGTGTATTTGTAATTCTTTACAAGCAGATTTAAGAATAAATACACTCCGGATACTATTATTATCTTTGTAGGAAGAGCGTATGGAAAGCTATCTATGTTTTCAGTGGGATTCCCGTTAAATGCAACTACGAGCCAATAGCATATAGCACTTAAAGCAGTGTCAACAAACAGCACAAAAGCCTGTGGTGCTGACCTTTGCTTGAAAAGGTCTATAAAAAGGAATGTCAGTATTAAATCAATAAATTTTGTCCACAAAGACTTATGTTCATTGTTATGCTCTTTCATTTCTTATGAGTGTTTTCATTTATAATTGCAAATATACGCAATTTACTTGAATAATTGGCATTTCTTGTGTTTTTTAAGCCTTTTATAGGCGATTCGGAACCATTTTCACATCAGTCCTTCGTCCATAAAAGAGAAATAGTTTCCCTGTCCCACTATTATGTGATCCAGTACTTTTATTTCCAAAAGTTCAGCAGCGGATTTTATCTTGTTCGTAAGGACTTTGTCTGCACTGCTGGGTGTGATATTTCCCGAAGGGTGATTATGGACGAGTATTAAACTGGATGATAATTTGTCAATAGCGGACTTAATAACGATTTTTACGTCAACAAGTGTGGCTGCAGTACCGCCTGTGCTGATGCAGTCCATAGATGTCACTTTGGAGGCACGGCTGAGGTGGAGTATCCAGAATTGCTCATGTGTGAGGTTTTCCAGTTTTGTTCTCATTATGTTATAAACATCTTTTGAACTCTGTATTTTAGGGTCTTTTTGTCCCTCAGACTCTAATGCTCTCTGGCATCTTCTACCCAGTTCTATAGAAGCCGCTAATGATGTTGCTTTTGCTAATCCAATGCCGGAATATTTAGATGAAAGCTCCGATATCGTCATTTTGGCGAGTTTGTCCAAGCGATTGTCTATGTCTGAAAGAATTTCCTGGCTTAAGCTGATTACGGATTTGCCTTTAAGTCCGCTGCCAAAAATTATTGCGAGGAGTTCTGCATCGCTCAGAGTTGCAATGCCATACTTTTGTGCTTTTTCTCTTGGCTTGTCGTCTTCTGCCAGGTCACAAATGCGGGGTGTATAATTTTTGGACGCTTTTTCCATGTTATTTTCCTTTCCTCAAAAGTATTTCCTCTTCTATATTTCTGCCTTTACCCAAAACTATTTTCTTCACAAAAGCATAAATAAATCCTGTGCCGTAGCCTCCAAGCTGGATAATGCTTGCAGGTATTGATTTCAGTGCTATGACAACTGATTTTGTGGATAAAAGTGAGAAAATAAATATGAGGATGAAGTATGCCGCAAGTGGGGCTATGCACCATGGATTTATAAATATTGCCGAGATAATCATTGCAACTGTTGCAATAACGAAAAGTGCCGGCAGGGTGTGAACAAGTTTCAGTGAATCCGGGTACAATAATTTTAACGTGATTCTGGACATTCCGAATACATATACTTGTCGCAGAAATTTTTTGAAATCCACACGTCTTTTATGATATACAAATGCATCTGTAAATAGGGCGATTGAAAAGACTGCTTTGCGGATGCGAGTACTCATATCTATGTCCTCGGAAAACATTTCTCTGAATCCTCCCACTGTTTCATAAACTTTTCTTGAAAAGCCCATATTGAATGTGCGAGGGACAAACTTTTCCATAGATATTTTTCCACCGCGTATTCCACCTGTTGTCAGAAAAGATGTCATAGAGTAATTGATAGCTTTCTGAGTGGTGGTGAAAGAATCATGTGCGGCATCCGGACCGCCAAAACAGTCGGTAGGATTTTCTTTCAGGCAATTTTCCAATACGTCAAAATATTGTTCCGGAATCACACAGTCTGAATCAAAGAATATGAAATAGTCTCCGGTTGCATTCTCCATACCTACGTTTCTTGCAATGGAACGGCCTTCATTTTCTTTGTAAATATATGTGATGGGGAATGAATCTTTGTATTCTGCTATAGCGGAATCGCATTTCTGTGTAGAACCGTCTTCCACTATCACGAGTTCAAAGTTTTTAACGGTTTGCTTGTCAAGGCTTTGGAGTAAGTCCTCAACTTCCGCTATTCTATTGTAAACCGGTACTATAATTGAAAATTTCATATTTATTTGAAGGTTAATCCATTCGGTTTTTGTAGTCTTCGTATGTGAAATGCCTCAAGCACTCTATGTTTCCGTCTGAATGACAGAATAAAATGTCCGGGTGCTGTATTCCGTTAAACATATTTGTTTTGACGGTTGTGTAATGATTCATATCCTCAAGAGTCAGTTTGTCGCCCGGTTTCAGCGGCTCTTTAAAGTACCAGAATCCTTTGAAATCTCCGCTTAGGCATGAATTGCCTCCAAGGCGGTATGCATTTTCTCCTTCTTCATGCACACTTTCCGTGATGATTGGCATATATGGCATTTCCAGTGTGTCCGGCATGTGGCAAGCAAAAGAAGCATCTATGATTGCAGTTTTAATTCCCTGATTTTCAACTATATCTACAACAGAAGTGATTAAATCGCCTGTTCTCCACATAAAGGCACTGCCGGGCTCCATAATCACCTTCAGCCATGGGTATCTGCTTTTAAAATCTTTTAAGAGGTTAATCAAATGTTCCACATCGTACCCTTCGCGTGTCACCAAATGTCCTCCGCCCATATTCACCCATTTGATAGCAGGCAAATATTTTCCAAACTGTTCTTCAAATGCAGTGAGGACTTTTTCAAGGTCAAAAGATGTGGACTCGCACAGTTGATGAAAATGAAGTCCTTCTATTCCTTCAGGAAGTTTTTCTCCTATCATTTCTGCTGTCACACCGAAACGTGAACCGGGAAGTGCAGGATTGTATATGTCTGTTTCAATTACGGAACATTGCGGGTTAACTCTAAGTCCTGCGGAAACGGACTCATTATGCTTGTTCCATTTGTCAAGAGTCTGTTTATGCTGTTTAAATTGCGATATGGAGTTAAATGTTATATGTGTGCTGCCTTTAAGAAATTTCCGGATAGTATCAGGCGTATAGACAGGGCAATAACTATGTACTTTTTTATGTAAATATTCATTACCAAGTAGCAGTTCATTAAGAGAACTTGCTGTGGAGGCAAAGCCGTATTCGCAAAGGATGGAAAAAGTTTTCCAGAGAGCATTTGCTTTGAATGCCATAATTATTTCCACACCGGCTTGCTTGCGGATGTAGTCTATAAGGTCTAAATTTCTTCTTATTCTGTCTTCATAGACAATGTAATAAGGAGTAGGGTATGTGCTTAGCATATCTTGAATTGTGCGAATTGTAACATTAAAACTTTATTTCCTGCATTGTCGAAGTTGACGGAGATACGATGTTGCTCTGATACGGAATCCAAGTTTGTGATTGTTCCGGAACCGAATCTCTGGTGAATAATTCTCATGCCTACAGTCAACTCTGATATATTATGTTTGCTGAATGTGTCATTTGCGGTTGTTGAGCCATTTGCAACAGGGTGTTCGTTTCTGAGGACTACGGTAGTTGTGGTTTTTGGTGCGGTTACACCTCTTGTTACGCTTTTTCTGCCGGAGCCGTCAGACGTAAATATGTATTTAGGATTGATGTCATACACAAATGGCGATAGACGAGTGGTTTGTGGCAAGCCGTTTTTCATTCTGCTTTTTGCATACGTCATCATGCAGAAATCTTTTGCTCTTGTGATAGCCACATAGAGTAGTCGGCGTTCCTCTTCAATTTCTTTCAGCGATGTTTTTGACATAACGGAAGGAAACAAGTCATCTTCCACCCCGGCAATAAACACTTTGTCAAATTCAAGCCCCTTGGCAGAGTGCACAGTCATGAATGTGATGCAATCTTTTTCTCCGGTTTCTTTATCTTGGTCCGTGTAAAGTGCTGTTTCAGAAATAAATGTGGTAAGACTCGTGTCTTTGCCTTCTTCCTGATTTGTATCCACAAATTGCCTTACTGCACTCACAAGTTCTTCCACATTCTCTTTTTTGGAAACGTTTTCAGGCGTGTTGTCTGAAAGATAAATGGATAGCAAACCAGTTGAGCGGATTATATTTACCGTTATTTCTGCGGCATCAACTTCATGCGATTTAGTGATAAAACCGTTAACCAAATCCGCAAAAACGGAGATTTTCTTTTCCGTACCTTTATTGATACCCACTTCATACTGTGAGAGATTTGTGATTAGCTGCCATAGTGAAATGTTGTTTTGGCTTGCAGCTACAGTGAGTTTGCTTATTGTGGTGTCACCGATACCTCTTGCCGGAAAATTTATAACTCGTTTTATCGCTTCATCATCGTTTGGGTTTATTGCCAAACGCATGTAAGCAAGAACGTCTTTTATTTCTTTTCTCTGGTAGAAGGACAAGCCGCCATAAATCACGTATGGAATATTGTATTTTCTGAAACATTCTTCCAAAACACGGGATTGGGCATTTGTGCGGTAAAGTATAGCCATTTTGTCGTATGGTACTCTTTCTTCGCGGTGTATTCTGGACACTCTGGCTGCAAGGATGGCACTTTCTTCAAATTCGCTGTAGCACCTTGTCAGTTCTATAGGTTCTCCGATTTCATTCTCGGAATAGACTTCCTTTTTTATCTGATTTTGGTTTTTCTCAATGAGTGAATTTGCAGCGTTTACAATATTTTGTGTAGAACGATAATTCCTTTCCAGTCGGAAAATCTTGAGGTTGCGGAATGTCCTGTTCAAGCTCAAAATATTTGAAATATTTGCTCCTCGGAAAGAATAAATGCTCTGTGCATCGTCACCTACAACGCACAGTTTGTTTTCTTCATTCACAATCTGAAGAATAATGTTATGCTGTGCAAAGTTTGTGTCTTGATACTCATCAACAAGCATATATTTGAAATGTTCTTTGTATTTATTCCGTACGTCCGGAAAGTCTCTGAAAAGGACATTTGTGTATAATAGCAAGTCGTCAAAATCCATTGCATTTGAGACCTTGCACCTTTGGAAATATTTTGCATAAATTGCTTGAGTTGCAGGGCGTTTTGCTTTGTAATCCGCATCCATCAAGTCCCGAGACATATAATAATCCGTTGGGGAAATCAGTGCATTTTTAGCCATAGAGATAACGGACTGGATAGTTGCAGGTTTATACACTTTCTCGTCAAGACCCATTTCCTTTATTATATTCTTAATGAGGCTTTTGGAGTCGTTACTATCATATATAGTAAAGTCGTGAGTGAATCCGATAAGTTCTGCATTTATTCTGAGTATTCTGGAAAAAATGGAGTGAAACGTTCCCATCCACAGTCTGCTTGCGGCATCTTTTCCTAAAAGATTTTCAACTCGTTCACGCATTTCTCTCGCAGCCTTGTTTGTAAACGTGAGTGCAAGAATAGAGTAAGGCGAATAACCCAGTTTAAGGAGGTGTACTATTTTATATGTAAGCACACGCGTTTTTCCGGAGCCTGCACCTGCTATCACGAGCTGAGGTCCGTCGCAGTATGTGACTGCATTATATTGCTGAGTATTAAGATCTTTGAGATAATCTTCCATTAATAATTAAATAAAGCTGTTTGTTTCGCTATTGTACACAAAACCTACGCTGAGCAGTTTTTCTTCCAGTTCTTTTCGCTTGATACATAGCTCTTCGCATAGTTCATCAAGTGTGATTCTGCGGTCACGGAGCATAGTATTTATATAGCTTAACAGTATTAATGGGTCTGATGGAATGCAGTTCATTTAAGATATATTTTTAATTTTTACAAAATTACGCATTTTTTGTGGAATAAAAAATAAAAAAAAGACGACCACCCGTAGGTAATCGTCTTTTATGTAGTATTTTTTTGTTCGTATTATACCCAACGGCTGAATGCGAAGTCCATTCTGTGAGGAAGTTCGCTCATTGAAGGATAGATACGGTAGCCGTAGCGGAATACTCCGGCATCAAGTATCTTGTCGTTCAATTCAAATGTGAGTACATTGCCTTCTTCTTTCACAACGTCAAACTGTTTTGAGAACCAGAGTTTTTCTTCGCCGTCTTCCTGTTTATAAACAACGAGTTCTGCGTGGAGGTCACGTCCGATACCGTTTGTGTCCACGATAATCTTTGTTGTGAATTCATCGCCGGTGATAGTATTTGTATGTTCTGTTGTGATAACGTCAAATACTTTAATACCTTCCCATTGTGCGGCAACTTTTTCTTTCCAAGCTACGATTTGTTTTGCAACACTGTAGTTGTTTTCTTTGAGGTGAGCGGAACGTGCTGCCTCTTTGTTGTAGAAACGTTCAATATAGTCGTCAATCATACGTTTCATTGTGAAATGAGGAGCGATGTCTGCGATAGAGCCCTTGATACATTCAATCCATTCCGGAGAATAGCCTTTTGAGTTCTGAGCAAAGTACTTAGGAATAATCTCATTTTCAAGCATTGAGTAGATTGTTGCTGCATCAAGTTTATCCTGGAGTGCTTGCTGTTCTGAAGGGAATGTACGCTTGTCTGTAAGTGCCCAACCTGCATTTTCGTTGAAACGATAGCCTTCGTACCACCAACCGTCAAGGACCGAGAAGTTAAGCACACCGTTCATTTCCGCTTTTTCACCGGATGTACCGGAAGCTTCAAGAGGACGAGTAGGGGTATTGAGCCAAATATCAACACCGCTGACAAGGCGTTTTGCCACAATCATATTGTAGTCTTCAAGGAAGATAATTTTTCCAAGGAATTGTGGCATACGAGAAATTTCCATAATTCTCTTGATAAGTCCTTGTCCTGCACCGTCTGCCGGGTGAGCTTTACCGGAGAAGATGAACTGAACAGGGAATTTCTCGTTGTTTACAATGCGTGAAAGACGGTCAAGGTCTGTGAAGAGAAGGTGTGCACGTTTGTATGTAGCAAAGCGGCGTGCAAAACCAATGATGAGAGCTTTAGGATTAATTCTCTTTACTACTTCCATCACAGCAGATGGGTCTCCCTGATTAGCAAGCCATTTTGCAGTGAAATCACGTTTTACGAATTTGATAAATTTCTCTTTGAGTTGCATTCTCATATTCCAGATTTCTTCATCAGGAACATTCTTGATAGCCTGCCAGATTTCTGCATTGCTCTGGTCTTCAAAGAGTTTGTTACCCATGATTTTGGCATAGAATTCTTTCCATTCAGATGCTGCCCATGTAGGCATGTGAACACCGTTTGTAACATAGCCTACGTGTGACTCCTGCCAGTTGTAACCCTTCCAAATGCCGGAGAACATTTTCTTTGATACTTCACCGTGAAGCCAGCTAACACCATTTGCTTCTTGGCAAGTGTTGAGTGCGAATACACTCATAGAGAATCGTTCGTTTGTATTTGGATTTTCGCGACCCATATTCATAAGGTCGTTCCAGCTGATACCGAGTTTTGCAGGATATTCACCCATATATTTTCCGAAGAGACCTTCGTCAAAATAGTCGTGACCTGCAGGAACAGGTGTGTGAACAGTATAAAGTGATGTAGAACGTACAAGTTCAAGTGCAACGTTGAATTCAAGACCTTCTTCAGAGATGTAATCAACAAGGCGTTGGAGGTTGAGAAGTGCGGCATGTCCTTCGTTGCAGTGGTAAAGCTGAGTCTTGATGCCAAGTTTCTTTAGCATCAGGATACCACCGATACCGAGAAGATATTCTTGTTTGATACGGTTTTCCCAATCTCCACCATAAAGCTGGTGAGTGATTACGCGGTCAAACTCGCTGTTCATATCAAAGTCCGTATCCATCAAGTAAAGTTTCATGCGACCTACATTTACTCTCCATATATGAGAATAAATAGTACGACCGGGATAAGGTACTTCAAGAATCATAGGACGACCGTTCTTGTCAAGAACTTGTTCTATAGGGAGCTGATTGAAGTTTTGTGGCTCATAGTTTGCAATCTGCTGACCATCAACGGAGAGAGTTTGCGTGAAATATCCGTGACGATAAAGGAAACCTACCGCAGTCATATCAATACGGCTGTCGGAAGCTTCTTTAATATAGTCGCCGGCAAGAACGCCGAGACCGCCTGAATATATTTTAAGTGCATTGCACAAACCGTATTCCATAGAGAAATATGCAACTGATGGCACATCTTTACGCATCGGTTTGCTCATATAGTCCTTGAAAGATGCATAGACACGATTTATTCTGTCCATGAGTTCTTTGTCTGCTTGAATCTCTGCAAGTCTTTCTGAAGAAAGCTGTTGGAGAACCATTACAGGGTTTTCACCTGTAGAACGCCAAAGATCCGGGTTGAGTTCTCTAAATAGAGATTTACCCTCGCTGTTCCATACCCACCAGAGGTTTTTTGCAAGTTCTTCAAGTGGTTTCAAGCGTGAGGGAAGTTCTGCTTTGACAGTAATGTCTCGCCAAGAGGGAGCGTTGGTGTTACTTACCGGGAGTTTCATAACTTTTTAAAATTGTTTTATTTGTTAATGTTTATATTTCTTATTTTTTTGAAACATTTTTGAGAGCAATCTTGTATGCTTCAATATAGTATTTAATGAAGTTGCTCCATGCTGCAGTGTCTGCAACAGTGCGAGCAGCTTGTGAATATTCAGTCTTTTTTAATTCAGAATTATATGCTATCTCCAAAAGTTTGTCGGAAATTTCCGTTACAACTTCATGATAGTTTGAGTCTGTTCTGCGGATTACGGCAACACCGGAATTCTCAAAACCATTTTTGTTTTCGCCGGAAATCCACTGTCCGAAGCCGGATAGAGTAGTTGTGATTGTAGGAACGCCAAAGGCAATGCTTTCCAGTGGTGTGTATCCCCATGGTTCGTAATACGACGGGAATACCGTTGCATCTGCTCCTATAATCAAATCATAATATGTCTTGTCAAAAATGCCGTCATTGCCATCTAAGTAGCAAGGAGCATAAATAACATCTACATTTCTTTCTTTATTATTGTCAAATCCAAGACGGTGTATGGCACCCACAATCGGGTCTTGATAATAATTGTTTAAGTCATGTGTAATGATAGGGTCACAGACTGCTTTGTTGTCTATATCTTGCAATTTATCCTGCACGTCTTCACGAGGAGATTTAACCCACCCCGGAACCATAACGAATGCAATGATTTTTTTGCCAAGGGCATTCTTCTCTTCAAGGAGTTTTATGCTGTCCAGAAACAAGTCAATGCCTTTGTTTCTAAATTCGCATCTGCCTGAGGTAATGATAATAAATGTATCATCATCGTATTCTTTTCCGGTCAGTGCGGAGGCTCTGTCAAGAAGGCATTGGCGAGCAAGTGTGCGTGCTTTCGGAAACTTTGTCTTGCAAGGTACTAAATCGTTTTCAAAACCATTCGGAGTTACAACATCAGGTTTACGCTCAAGCAGCTGAGTACATTCTATTGCAGTAATATCACTTACTGTGGTAAAGCAGTCTGCATTTTGTGCTGCCGCCTTTTCAAGTGAATGTTTAGACTGCATATTCAGTTCGCCTGCCATTTGGTCGCCATTGTATCCGGGAAGATAATCATAAAGCTGTTTGCCGTTTCCGCAAATACTTCTGCCTATGCTTGTGGCATGTGTGGTGAAAACCGTAGCTACGTTTGGTAGGTGGAATTTTACGTAAAGAAGTCCCATTCCTGTGGTCCATTCGTCAAAATGTGCCACATATTTATTATTTGCACCGTAATAATTGCAAAGACTTTCAATAACTAATGCTGCTGCATGTGAAAAAGCACAAGCCTCATCATAGTCACCGTATGCATGTAGAGAATCAACACGGAATTTTTCCCACATTTCTGCATATAAAGAATCTTTTACTGCATATAATGTGTCAAATTTCACCAAAATCACCATAGGCTTGCCCGGAATATTCCATCTGCCTGTGCGAACAGTGACGCCGTAAGGCAAATTGAGAGTCTTTTTCCAAGCGGCAAGAAGAGATTTGCTCTCTATAAAATAAGGTGATGGTGACTTTTCGCTCCATACATCAGGACCGATGAAAATAGTCTTGTCTTTGTCTAATTTCTGCAGTGTTCTTGCCTTTGTGGACAGTACGGTATATATACCACCAATCTTGTTACATACCTCCCAACTTGTCTCAAAAAGGAAGTTAAAACCAAAAGTTGCTTTATCCATTAATTACTGAATCAATTCATTTTTGAACCGCAAAGGTACAAATAATTTTTTACATTACCCATATTTTGAGGAAAATCTTTCTTAAAAGGCTGTCTGTTCGGCTAATTTTGACGAAAAATAGTGTAATACTTTCAAAAATGGAAAAAAATAATTATCTTTGCACGTTATTACAAAGCAACAATTGAATATAATCAATAAAATAACCTATTAAATTTTTACAATGAAAAGAGTTTATACTTTTGGCGACGGTAAAGCTGAAGGAAACGCATCGATGAGAAACCTCCTCGGTGGTAAAGGAGCTAACCTCGCTGAAATGAATCTCCTCGGTATGCCTGTACCGCCGGGATTTACTATTACTACAGAAGTCTGCACTGAATACACACAGTTCGGTAAAGACGAAGTCGTTAAAAGAATCAAATCTGATGTTGAAGCTTCTATAGCTCACATTGAAAACCTTACAGGTAAGAAATTTAACGACGCTTCAAATCCGCTTCTCGTATCAGTACGCTCCGGTGCTCGCGCTTCTATGCCGGGTATGATGGATACCGTGCTTAACCTTGGTATGAACGATGCTACTGTGGAATCACTTGCTGCTAAGAGCGGCAACCCTCGCTTCGCTTGGGATAGCTATCGTCGTTTCGTTCAAATGTATGGCGACGTTGTTCTTGGTATGAAACCAAAGAGCAAAGCAGACATTGACCCATTTGAAGAAATTATGGATAAGGTTAAAGAACAAAAAGGTGTTAAACTTGACACTGAACTTGAAGTTGAAGACCTTAAAACACTCGTTAAACTCTTCAAAGCCGCTGTAAAAGAATTTACAGGCAAAGACTTCCCGGAAAGTGCTTGGGAACAGCTTTGGGGTGGTATTTGTGCCGTATTTGACAGCTGGATGAACGAACGTGCTATCATCTATCGCCGTATGAACCAAATCCCGGAAGAATGGGGTACGGCTGTAAACGTTCAAGCAATGGTTTACGGAAATATGGGTAACAACTCTGCTACAGGTGTTGCATTCAGCCGTGATGCTGCTACAGGTGAAAACATCTTCAATGGTGAATACCTTATCAATGCACAAGGTGAAGACGTTGTTGCAGGTATCCGCACTCCGCAACAAATCACAGTGGAAGGCTCACGCCGTTGGGCTGCTCTCCAGGGTATCAGCGAAGAAGAACGTGCTTCCAAATATCCTTCACTCCAGGAATCTATGCCAAAGTGTGCTGAAGAACTTATCAGCATCGCTAACAAGCTTGAAGATTATTACCGTGATATGCAGGATATGGAATTCACTATTCAAGACGGCAAACTCTGGATGCTCCAGACTCGTAACGGTAAACGTACCGGTGCCGCTATGGTGAAAATCGCTATGGATCTCCTCCGCGACAATAAGATAGATGAAAAAACTACACTTCTCCGCATGGAGCCGCAAAAACTCGATGAGCTTCTCCACCCGGTATTTGACAAGGCTGCTATCAAGAAAGCTAAAGTTGTAGCAAAAGGTCTTCCAGCATCTCCGGGTGCTGCAGCAGGTCAAATCGTATTCTCTGCAGAAGACGCTGAAGCATGGCACGAAAAGAAAAAACGCGTAGTCCTCGTCCGTATTGAAACATCACCGGAAGACCTCCGCGGTATGGCAGTTGCACAAGGTATCCTCACAATGCGTGGTGGTATGACTTCTCACGCAGCTGTAGTAGCTCGCGGTATGGGTAAGTGCTGCGTATCAGGTGCAGGTGAAATAAAAGTTGACTATCACGAAAAAACTGTAGAAATGGGTGGCAAACTTTATCACGAAGGTGATTGGATTTCACTCAACGGTTCTACAGGCGACGTTTACGACGGTCAGGTAGCAGTAGTTGATCCGGAACTCGACGGAGACTTCGGTGCAATTATGGATATTGCCGCAAAGTACACCAAAACACTCGTTCGTACGAACGCCGACACTCCACGCGATGCTCGCCAAGCACGTGCATTCGGTGCACAAGGTATCGGTCTTTGCCGTACAGAACACATGTTCTTTGAAGGAGACCGTATCAAGGCAGTACGCGAAATGATTCTTGCATCAGACGAAGAAGGACGCCGCATCGCACTCGCTAAACTTCTTCCAATGCAGCGTGGCGACTTTGAAGGAATCTTTGAAGCAATGGACGGCTTCGGCGTAACAATTCGTCTCCTTGACCCACCATTGCACGAATTCGTACCTCATCAGACTGCAACTCAGAAAGAACTCGCAGACGAAATGGGCATCACACTCGCAGAAGTAAAAGCAAAAGTTGATAGCCTTGAAGAATTCAACCCAATGCTAGGTCACCGTGGTTGCCGTCTCGGTATCACATATCCGGAAATCACAGAAATGCAGACTCGTGCAATCATTGAAGCTGCACTCGCAGTTAGAGCACGCGGCATTGACGTACACCCGGAAATCATGATTCCACTCGTAGGCTCACTCAAGGAAATCCAAAACCAAGCAAACGTTATCAACGAAACAGCTCAAAAAGTATTCGCTGAAAAAGGCGAAAGCCTTCCATACCTCGTTGGTACTATGATTGAAGTTCCACGTGCAGCACTCACTGCAGACCAAATCGCAACTGTTGCAGACTTCTTCTCATTCGGTACAAACGACTTGACACAGATGACATTCGGATTCTCACGTGACGACGCTCCTAAGTTCCTCAAATACTACAAGGAACACGGCGTAATCAAAGTAGATCCGTTTGAAGTACTTGACCAGGAAGGTGTAGGACAGCTCGTTGAAATGGGCGTTCGCAAAGGACGTTCTACAAAACCGGAACTCAAAGTTGGTATCTGTGGTGAGCACGGAGGTGAACCATCTTCTGTTAAGTTCTGTGCGAAACTTGGAATGAACTACGTTTCTTGTTCTCCATTCCGTGTGCCTATCGCACGTGTAGCAGCGGCGCAAGC
>JBJECR010000003.1:0-5407 GCA_051871275.1 Muribaculaceae bacterium
TTGTGTCAATTATTTAAATATTTTTTTTGAAGGACAAAGTGTCAAACTCCCGAATGCTCGCTCCGCTTACTGTTGCCACTATTTCCTTCTTGTGGATATCGAGGCCGCATCCGCGTTCCACGACTTCCTCGAAGGCAATCTCCTGAGTTTTGTTTTGATTCGCCATAAGGTTGGGATTTAGTTACTGTGGCAAAGGTAACTAAAATCTGCCGATAATGAAATCCCTTTTCATTCCCTTTGGCGAAAGCCGTTCATGTCCGTTTCATATTTACAAAATTCATATTTACAAAATTAAATATACCACCTTTAGATATCAACCATCTAAAGGTGGCATCAATATTATTTATAAAGTATAAATAAAGTGTTTATAAGTAAAATTTAGTAATTTTGCGGTATGAAAAGAAATGAGTTTGAAATAATGGCTCCCGTGGGGAGTTATGAGTCACTTTATGCTGCTATCAATGCAGGAGCAAATTCCATATATTTTGGTGTGGAAGGTCTTAATATGCGAGCACGGTCCAGTGTTAATTTTACTCTTGATGACCTTAAAAAAATTGCAAATATATGTGATGAACATAGTGTGAAATCGTATCTTACCGTAAATACTATTATTTACGATGAGGAAATGGAAAAGATGCAGGCAGTGATAGATGCTGTGGCAAATTCCGGCATTTCCGCTATTATTGCGAGCGACATAGCAGCCATTTCGTATGCTCGCAAGGTGGGCGTGGAAGTGCATATTTCCACTCAGTGCAATATTTCCAATATAGCAGCTGTAGAGTTTTATTCACAGTATGCAGATGTGGTGGTTCTTGCTCGTGAACTCTCTATGGATAAAGTGAAATATATCCATGATGAGATAATAAAACGTGATATTCGCGGACCTAAGGGTGAACTCGTCAGAATAGAAATGTTCTGCCACGGGGCTTTGTGCATGGCTGTTTCCGGCAAATGCTATCTGAGTCTCCACGAGATGAATTACAGTGCAAACCGCGGTGCATGCACGCAGATTTGTCGCCGCAGTTACACGGTGAGAGATAATGAAACGGGCGATGAACTGAATGTGGAAAATAAATATATAATGTCGCCTAAGGACCTTAAAACAATTCATTTCCTTAATAAAATGATAGACTCCGGTGTGAGAGTTTTCAAAATTGAGGGACGTGCTCGCGGTCCGGAGTATGTGGCTACTGCCGTGCAGTGCTATAGCGAGGCTATTGATGCTATTTGCGACGGCACTTACAGTGAAGAAAAAATTGCAGACTGGGATAATAGACTTAACAAAATTTTTAATCGCGGTTTTTGGAATGGCTATTATTTAGGTCAACGACTTGGTGAATGGTCTTCTAAATATGGTTCTTCCGCTACACGCAAAAAAGTGTATGTGGCGAAAGGTGTAAGATATTTTAGCAATATAGGTGTTGCGGAATTTTATATGGAGTCCGGAGAACTGAATGTAGGTGATGAAATTGTTATCACCGGACCTACTACGGGTGCCATCATCATGAAATTAGATGAAATTCGCGTGGCACTCAAATCTGTTCAGAAAACCGTGAAAGGCGAAAGTTTTTCTATTAAAGTGCCGGAAAAAATTCGTCCTTCAGACAGATTATATCTCTGGGAAGATACTACAAAACACTAATATTATACTTTTAATACCATGAACATGAAAAAAATAACACTTTTATTTGCATTTATTTTCTGTTTTTTGGCAGGAAAATCGCAGGAAGTAATTGTTGGTGCAGCGTGCACAGACGAGTATGTATCTCTTTTGAAAGGTAAGAAAATAGCTCTTCTTTCAAACCATACCGGTATGGTTGGCGACAAGCATACGCTGGACATTATGCTTGAAGCAGGACTTAATGTGACTACAATTTTTTCTCCGGAGCATGGTTTCCGCGGAACAGCGGATGCAGGCGAAAAAGTGGGTAGTTCCGTGGATCCTGTGACGGGTATTCCAATTGCATCGCTTTATGACGGCAAAACGCGTATGCCTTCACAAATAGTGATGGATAATATAGATATTATAGTAACTGATATTCAAGATGTTGGCTTGCGTTTTTACACATATTATTGCACTATGACAGATTTGATGAATGCTGCTATTGTGTATAAAAAAGACTTTATGGTGCTGGACCGTCCGAATCCTAATGGAATGTATGTTGACGGACCTATTCTTGATATGAAATACGAATCCGGTGTTGGACGCTTGCCTATACCTGTGGTGCATGGGCTTACTCTTGGTGAAATAGCACTGATGGCTAATGGTGAGGGTTGGCTGAAAGATGGGAAAAAATTAAATTTGAAGGTTATAAAATGTCGCAATTACACTCATGCTACACGGTATAATCTGCCTGTTCCGCCGTCACCGAATCTCAAAACCATGCATGCCATATATCTCTATCCGTCAACGTGTTACTTTGAGGCTACACCTGTAAGCCTTGGTCGCGGAACGGATTCTCCATTTGAGGTTTACGGTCACCCGGATATGGCAGGCTATTCTTTCTCTTTTGTTCCGCAGAGCGTGGAAGGAGCAAAAAATCCTCCACAACTTGGAAATCTCTGTCACGGACGAGATTTGCGTGGAATAAGTGATGAAAAAATCATAGAAGCGGGACTTAACCTGGAATATGTCATTGATGCTTATAATCACCTTGGACTTGGAGAAAAATTTTTCACTTCTTTCTTTGAAAAGCTGATAGGTCGCGGTGATATTCGCCAAATGATTATGGACGGCAAAAGTGCTGCGGAAATTAAGGCTACTTGGACTGATGACGTAGAACGATTCAAGGTGCAAAGAAAACCCTATTTACTTTATAATGAATAATTTACAATTATTTTTATGGTAGCAATAATAGTAGCCGTGGCAAACGGTGGAGCGATAGGCAGAAAAGGTGATTTGCTCTTTCCCATTTCTGCAGATTTGAAGCGATTTAAGGAACTCACTATGGGCAATGTAATCATAATGGGTCGCAAAACTTTTGAATCTCTGCCTAAGGGTGCTTTGCCGGGACGTGAAAATGTGGTGATAACTCGCAATGCGGATTATTCAAAGGAAAACATCACTGTTTTCATGGATTTGCGTGCTGCTATTGATGCCAAACTTGTGGAAGAAAAGAAAATTTTCATAATTGGCGGTGGTGAAATTTACCGTCAAGCCATGCCTCTTGCCACAAACCTCTATATTACTCATATTGAGGCAGATGCACCGGATGCAGATACATTCTTTCCGGAAATTGAGCCTGAAAAATGGCATTGCACGGAAAAATCACCCATGCAAACAGACCCCAAATCCGGTGTGAACTACTATTTTGCAGACTATAAGAGAAAATAAAAAACAAAAACATAGATAATAAAAAAGGTGCTGTTAAAGCACCTTTTTTGTTGTTTTATGGAAAAAAGAAATTATTTTGCTTCTTTGATGAGGAAAATTTCTGTTGGGAAGTGGTCGGAATAACCGCCGAGGAATACGCCGCCGGAGAAAGTACGGAGCGGATAATTTTGGCGATTGCCCTTAGTGTCTTTGAGAAAATCAAAGTTGTTTACTTGGCATTTCCAGTAGTGGAATTTGTTTGCATCTTTGTCTTGATTTTCTTCCAAAAGTCCTCCGGAAACGATAATCTGGTCAAAAAGGTTCCATTGTCCTTTGTATGCAAGAGTACCGATACCTCTGTCAAGCATTTTCCACCAAGGATTATAGAAACCGTCTATTCCTACGCCTTTTGTATCTTTCTTAGCACCAAGAACTTGTGCACAAGATTTGTTTTGCGGGTCATCGTTAAGGTCACCCATAATGATGACGGGTTGTCCCGGACGGATAGCCCAGATTGAGTCTGCTGTTTCTTTGCAACGGGCAGCTGCTTTTTCACGGTTTGGAGAAGATTTTTCTTCACCTCCAAGACGAGAAGGCCAGTGATTTACGATAACGCTGATAGTATCGCCTGAGAGTACACCTGTCACGCACATTTGGTCACGAGTGGGATAGCCTATATCTACGCGAGCATTTGTAACGTCAATCACGCGGAATTGGCGAGGATTGTAAAGGAGAGATACGTCAACACCACGGCGGTCCGGTGAATCATGGTGCACAATCTGCAAATTCCATGGTTTTTTACCTTCTTTGATAAGGTAGTTATCCACTGCCTTGCAGAGGTCAACGAGTACGCTTCTATTTTCTATTTCTGCAACCCCTATCACGGCAGGACCGGATGGAGTGGTAGTAGTGACCATATTTGCGATAACCCTTGCCATATTGTTTATTTTCAGCTCATATTTTTGGCTGTTCCACTGTCTGGCACCGTTAGGACTGAATTCCAGGTCGTAGTTACCGTTATTGTTGATTGTATCAAACAGGTTTTCAAGGTTATAGAAAGCAATACCGCGGCAGATAAATTTTTTACCGCTGTTGTTACCTTGTGCATAACCCGGGAGAGTGATAGCAAAAAGTGCTATTAAAGTCAGTAGTCTTGATATGACGTTTGTCTTCATGTTCTTTTTGGTTCTAAATTGATGGTTAGATGTTAGGTTTTACATATTTTTAGGGTGTAAAGATACTAATTTTTTTCTTAATAAAGCATTTTTGCAAATTTTTTCTCGTAAAACATGGTTTATTTACCATTTTTATTGTATTTTTGCATTGAAATAAGGTATAATACTATGAACAGTTCAAACAGCGACATTATAGACAGAATTAAGTATCTGATAAGCCAGAAAAACGTTTCTCAAGCGGAATTTGCACGTTATCTTTCCATAGACCCTTCAAACTTGAGCAAGCACCTTTCCGGTCGGTTGCCGATTTCCGATGTGCTTATAAATAAGATAGTTGTGGAAATGAATGTGTCTCGCGACTGGCTTAAATACGGCATAGATGTGCCATATTCCAAGGATGCGGGGCAGGTGACGGAAGTGCTTAATGGAGGTCAACTTGAACTTGCAAAGCGAGGTGTGCCGGTGTATGATATTGATGTCACGGCAGGTTGCGAGGAACTGTCTATGATGTTTACGGATGAGCGAATTAACGGCTACATCTCTCTACCGAGAATTTCACTGGACAGCCTTATTGTGAGGGTTAGCGGCAACAGTATGTGCCCGGAAATTGCAGACGGAGGTTTTATAGCTATTCGCCCTATCAAAAGCCTTGACACTATTTTTTGGGGACATATCTATGTGGTTGTGACAGAGGATTATAGACTCGTGAAATATGTTCGTCGTCACCCTTCAGATGATTCCTTTATAGTTCTCCACAGTGCCAATCCGGACTACGATGATATGGAAATCAAGCGTAAATCCGTGCTTAATCTCTTCTATGTGGAAGCAATCTTGAATTGCAAAATCTGCGGGTAAAAATTATGGACTGTAGAGTCAAGTGGCAAGTGCAAAATTAGTAAATTCTTTTGAAGAACTCAAT
>JBJECR010000004.1:0-24065 GCA_051871275.1 Muribaculaceae bacterium
TGAAAATAGAACACCCGCTTCATTGCGTCCACCCGATAGCTGAATAGTTACATCCTAGATTACCCCACCTTGCCGCGACAGCGGCTAGGTGGGGAGAGAAACCTCCCAAAAACAAAATTGGCTAGGTCGTATATGACCTTGCCAATTTTGCAAAAAGCTAAATCGTATAGATTTTGCTATATACATCAGAAAGCAGACGCTTTCAGCTGCAATCCAATTTTTTCAGACAACCCGAAAAGGAGATTCATATTGTGAACGGCAGTACCGGAAGCGCCCTTCACAAGATTATCTATAACAGAAGTGATGAGCAATTTGCCATCAATCTTTTCAAGGTGTATAAGGCACTTGTTTGTGTTCACCACATCCTTCAAATCCACAGGAACAGAAGAAATAAACGTGAAACTGTGGTCCGAATAATATTCCTCATATAGATGCGTTACCTCCTCAATACTCAGGTCGCAATCCAGATAAATGGAAGCGAGAATACCACGAGAGAAACAGCCACGCATAGGCACGAAAAGAATCTCGGAATTAAAGCCGTTTTGCAATTCAGTCACCGTCTGACGAATTTCATCAAGGTGCTGGTGACGGAAAGGCTTGTAAATGGACACATTGTCGTTACGCCATGAGTAATGCGTTGTGGCAGACGGTTTTACACCTGCTCCGGTGCTACCCGTGATAGCTGTGATATGGATGTCTGAATGGAGGAGCAGATTTTTTGCAAGTGGGAGCAAGGCAAGCTGGATAGCAGTGGCAAAACAGCCCGGGTTAGCCACATGAATGGCACCACGCACCATTTTTTTGCGGTTCAGTTCCGGCAGACCATAGACAAAGTCGTGTTTGCCGTCATAAAGTCTGAAATCATTAGATAAGTCTATTATTTTCAGGTCCTTTGGCATCTCCTCCGCATGTTCTTGCATAAAATTGCGAGATTCACCGTGAGGAGTACAGAAAAAGAGCATATTTATGCAGTCAAAATCGTATTTGTCTGTGAAAACGAGTTCTGTTTCGCCAAAAAGTCCTTTATGAATTTCAGCCACTTTTTTGCCTGCATTACTTGAAGAATGAACCCAGCAAATTTCCACGTCAGGGTGGTCCAACAGCAATCTGATAAGTTCACCCGCCGTGTAGCCGGCACCGCCTATAATTCCTACTTGTATCATAATGGTTAAAAGTCTGATTTATTGTTACGTTTCAGCACACTGTGATATATTTTCATCTGGTTTCCGAGGATAGTGGTGAAGCCCTTGATGTCGTCTGCAGTCCAAGCACGGCTAAGTTCACCGTATTCGCCGAAGTCTGTTTTCATCAGGTCATAATCACTTTCCACACCCACTAAAACATATCTGTATGGCATAAGGTTCACAATCACGCGACCTGTAACATTACGCTGAGACTTCTCCAGGTATGCCTCTATTTCACGCATTACCGGTTCCAGGTACTGTGCTTCGTGGAGGAACATTCCATACCAGTTTCCGAGCTGGTCTTTCCAATACTGTTGCCACTTTGTGAGAGTGTGCTTTTCCAGCATTTTGTGTGCTGCAATAATCAGCAGCGGTGCACCTGCTTCAAAGCCCACACGACCTTTAATACCGATAATAGTGTCGCCGATGTGCATATCACGTCCGAGGGCGTATGGAGCCACAAGCGCTTCAAGTGCCTGGATTGCAGCCACTTTGTCGTCGTATTTAGTGCCGTTTACGGCAGAAATTTCGCCCTGTTCGAAATCAATGGTAATTTGAGCATTTTCCTTTGCAGTCATCTGAGTTGGATAAGCCTCTTCCGGCAGAGTAAGGTTACTCTTGAGAGTTTCCTTTCCGCCTACGCTTGTTCCCCAAAGACCCTTATTGATAGAATACTCAAGTTTTGTGAAATCAGCCTCATAGCCGTGCTGTTTGAGGTACTCTATTTCGTACTCGCGAGTGAGGTTCATGTCACGAGTAGGAGTGATGATTTCAATTTCCGGAGCCAGGATTTGGAAAGTAAGGTCAAAGCGAATCTGGTCGTTACCTGCACTTGTGCTGCCGTGAGCCACGCAGTGAGCGCCGATTCTTTTTGCGTACTCGATAATCGCAATAGCTTGGAAAATACGTTCGGAGCTGACGGAAATAGGATAAGTGCCGTTGCGGAGCACATTTCCGAAAATCATGTATTTTATGCTGCGATTATAGTATTCCTGAGTGATATCAAGTGTAGCGTGTTGAACGGCACCGAGAGCCAAAGCACGCTTTTCAATGTTTGCGAGTTCTTCCTTGGAGAAACCGCCGGTGTTAGCGATAGCGGTATAAACATCGTATCCGCAGTCTTCGCTGAGGTATTTTACGGCAAAAGAAGTGTCAAGACCACCACTGAATGCCAATACTACTTTTTTCTTTTCCATATAGGGTTCGTAATGAATGTTTGTTTATAAGGTTTTTATTTAATGATAGTGTTGTGGTATGGTTCTTCCGGGTCATACAAGAGACCTGTGCATAGGCATTTATGTCCGCCGTTACGCTGGAGAATATCAAAGTTCACGCAGCTTTCGCAACCGCGCCAGAAAGCTTCGTCTGTTGTCAGCTCATCAAAAGTGACCGGACGGTAACCGAGTTCAAAATTGATCTTCATCACTGCAGCACCTGTAGTGAGGGAGAAAATTTTTGCGTTAGGGAACATTTCTCGTGAAAGTTTGAAAATTCGTTCCTTTATTCGTCGTGACAATCCCAGTCCTCTATACTTGTTTGCAACTATAAGTCCGGAGTTTGCAACAAACTGCTTGTTGCTCCAGCACTCAATGTAACTAAACCCGGCAAATTCATCGCCGCAAAGTGCAACAACTGCTTTATGCTCAAGCATTTTCTGCCGAACATATTCCGGGGAACGCTTGGCAATACCGGTGCCGCGAACTTTGGCTGCGGCAGTGATGGTTTCCAGAATTTCGTCAACATATTTGACGTGTTCCTCACCGGCTACGAAAATTTCTATTTCTGAACAGTCTGACATTTTTCGTTAAAAACTAAAATCTTTTTTATCTTTATGTGAAATTGTAAATATAATTTAGTCCTATTTATGCAAACATCCAATCGTCACCAAGTCCTTCTATCACTTGCGGAGGCAGAATTGACGTAAGCAATTCCACTATCTGCTCATGTTTGAGTTTTGCGTCAACCACCATCAAAACAGTGTCCGCACCGGGAACAGTGCCAAGGATGTGAGGAGAGCGTAGAGTATCAATATCGTATGCTAAGCCGCTTGCATAGCCATTTCGGGTCTTTATCACCACGATATTGTTTGAAATGGCACAAGACAGCACTGCATTTGAGAACTTTTCTCTCTGGCTTGCCATAAGTACCGGCACATCGGAGAGTTCGTTCACTTCGTTCATTTGTTCCGGCTCGAGAATTACGTATCTGTAAAGTCCGTTGCCGTCTGTTGTTTTGCTCGCACGCAATTTTTTAAGGTCGCGAGAGAGAGTTGCCTGTGTTACGTTGATTCCTCGTTCTTGAAGGCGACGGAGAATATCTTCCTGACTTCTGATAACGTGTTTGTCAAGAATCTCGGTAATGACAGCGATACGTGATTTTCTGTTTTTCATAAGAGCAAAGTATTTGTATAAGTTAGTTATATTAGTTATATTTAATTATGTTATGTGTGTAATATTGTTTATTGGTTTTTTTCGTTGTGGTAAATTTTTGCAAAATTACTACTAAATTTTATATTTTTCTATAATTATACTGAAATATTTTCGTCTTTTGCCACATTTCGTCCAAATTTCATTACTTTTTTGCTAATTTGGCACACCATAAGAGCCTGTTTCGAATAAAAAAGCGATTCAACTTATCCTGCTCAGGTCTATCTTTCTGTCAAAAAGAAGAGTAAGCGTTTCTGCAAGAATTTTGTGATTCGGCTGCGACAAATCCGGGTCTCGGTCCAAGATAGCTTCTGCCGTATTGTGAGCAATCTGCACTATTTGTCCGTCTTGTGCCAGGTTTGCAATTTTCAGGTCAAAAGCAATACCGCTCTGCATCGTTCCCTCGATATCGCCCGGTCCACGCATCTTCAAGTCCGCTTCCGCCACTACAAAACCGTCTGTGGTAGTAGTCATTATCTCAAGTCGCTGACGGGTGATTTTGGAAATATTAGGCTTGGACATAAGTATGCAGTAACTTTGTCCGCCACCTCGCCCTACTCTGCCTCGCAACTGGTGGAGCTGAGAAAGTCCGAATCTCTCTGCATTTTCTATCAGCATAACCGTGGCATTGGGCACGTTCACTCCCACTTCTATCACCGTTGTTGCCACCAAAATCTGTGCTTCTCCGGAGGCAAAAAGGCTCATCTGATAGTCTTTTTCCGCAGGTTTCATTTTTCCATGCACGTATGCTACTTTATAGTTGCTAAACGTCTCACGGATAGTCTCATAGCCTTCTTCCAAGCACTTCAAGTCCAACTTTTCATTCTCCGCTATGAGAGGATAGACTATATAAACCTGCCTGCCCTGACGAAGACGCTGACCTATAGCCTGATAAACCTTAAATCTCTGTTCCTCGTAACGCAAAAGCGTCTCCACAGGCTTTCTGCCCGGTGGCATCTCGTCTATCACGGAAACGTCAAGGTCACCATAAACGGTCATGGCAAGTGTTCGCGGGATAGGTGTGGCTGTCATCACCAAAATATGCGGCGGAATAATGTTTTTCTGCCACAGCCTGGAGCGTTGCACAACTCCGAAGCGATGTTGCTCGTCTATCACGCAAAATCCCAGGTTCTTAAACACCACATTGTCCTCAATCACGGCATGAGTACCTATGAGGATATGCAGCGAGCCGTCCTGAAGCTGTTCATTTATGATGTCACGCTGTTTTTTGGGTGTGGAACCGGTGAGGAGTTTCACGTTAATGCCAATCGGTGCTGCAAGTTCGGAAATAGTCTGAAAATGTTGTGTGGCAAGGATTTCCGTAGGTGCCATGAGGCAAGCCTGCACATTATTATCCAGTGCTATGAGCATACAAAGCAGTGCCACGAGAGTTTTTCCGCTACCCACATCACCCTGGAGAAGCCTGTTCATCTGCCGTCCGCTGCCCATATCTGCTCGAATTTCCTTGACAACACGTTTTTGTGCTCCCGTGAGCGGAAATGGAAGTTGAGTTTTGTAAAACGTATTAAAATAGTGACCTATATGCACAAATTTGAAGCCGGAAATCGTTTCCGTCCTTTTGCGACTGAAACGGCGAATATTGAGTTGCAAATAAAACAGTTCTTCAAACTTAAAACGGAATCTTGCACGCTGCAAATCGTCATTATTTTGCGGACAGTGTATCAGTTTCACAGCCTCTGCTATAGGCATAAGTCGCAGCGACGTTACCACTTCCTCCGGCAGCGTTTCTTTGAATGTTTTTATTCCGGCTATAGCCGTTTGCACAAGCGTGAAAATAGTTCGTGACGTTATGCCGGAGTTGCGAAGTTTTTCCGTAAGCGGATAAATGCCGCGAAGACCCTGTGCGGCAGATACGGACTCCACATTATCCACCTCCGGGTGAACTATATTCCAGCGACCGTTGAAAATAGTAGGTTTTCCAAAGAGAATATATTCATTTCCAACAAGATACGCTTGTTTTATTTTCTTTATGCTATTAAACCACACCACTTCCATCAGTCCCGTTCCGTCACTGAATGCCGCCACGAGTCTTGCCCTGGCACCCTCGCCAACAGTGTTGAACGACACGAATCTGCCTCGTAGCTGAACGTATGGCATATCGCCGTTTAAGTCTGATATTTTATATATGGAAGAGCGGTCTATGTAATGTGACGGAAAATGGTGGAGAAGGTCGTAAAACGTTTTTATGCCAAGTTCCTTGTTCAGCAACTCGGCTCGCTTGGGACCAACGCCTTTGAGGTATTTTATGTCTATTTTCCGCAGAGAATTCATTTTTTCAACACATGTTCCAATGTGACAAGGTCTGCAGCGTAAGTCAGTTTTATGTTATTCCGTGAACCCTCCACAAGCACCAGGTCGGAAAAGCCGGCGGCTTCCATCACGGAGGCATCGTCCGTAAAATCGCTGCGATAAGGCAAATCGTATGCCGTGGCAAGTTTGTTCAGAGGAAAACCCTGGGGTGTCTGCACGGCACGATAAAGACTGCGGTTCACAGCCACACTGCCGCCATCCGCTTTTGTCATACGGAGCGAATCCGTAACTGCAACAGTAGGGATTGCACCGTCGTGAACCTCCGCCATGCGGATTACGTTTGATATCGTTTCCACATCAACGGCAGGACGTGCGCCATCATGTATAAGTACCGTCACATCCTTACAATCCGCAATGGACGTAATGGCATTTTTCACTGATTCCCAACGTGTTGCACCGCCATACACCAATTTCGGTGACTTAAAATCATATTTGCGGCATAAATCGTGCCATAACGCTTCCGTTTCCGGGTTTATCACCATTATGGTTTCAATATCTTTCACTGCACTGCGGAAAGCATCTATGCTCCACATCACCACAGGACGACCTGCCACGGAAACATACTGCTTGGGAATTTCCGTGTTACACCGCGTGCCGCTGCCGGCTGCCAAAATTATTGCCACTATTTTTTTCATACACTGCAAATTTACGGAATTTTAATTGTACCTGCTACAAAAAATGAGTAATTTTGCAGAAAATATGAAAATTGCTATCGCAACAGGTACTCGTGCAGACTGGGGACTGCTCTCCCCTATTGCCTCTTCGCTCCGAAAAAAAGGAGCGGATACGGCTGTTATTGCCACAAATATGCACCTGGAGCCAAAGTTCGGCAACACCATTGCCGAAATTATTGCAGACGGTTTTGAACCTGCCGCTTGCGTGAAAATGCAGGCAGACACAAACTCGGAACTTGAAACGGCAAAAAGTATGGCTATGTGCCTGGGCGGTATGGCAGACGCTCTTGCTGATATAAAACCGGACTGCATAGTGATTTTAGGCGACAGGTACGAAATGCTCGCCACTGCTTCCGCCGCCACAATTCTCCACATGCCTATCGTGCATATTGCCGGAGGCGAAATTTCCGAAGGTGCTATTGACGATTCTATCCGCCATGCTATCACCAAACTTTCCGCTCTCCACCTCACTGCCACGGAAGAATATCGCCAAAGAGTAATTGCTATGGGTGAGTGGCCGAGCAACGTGATAAACACCGGCGCTATAGGAGTTTACAACATTTTGCAAACACAATTGCTATCCATAGCGGAACTTGAAAAAAGCATAGATTTCGCTATTGGCAAAGACACACTCCTCGTGACTATGCACCCCACAACTATGGACGCAACTCCTTCTGCGGAAATAATGGCGGAACTCTTCAAGGCTCTTGATGCCCACACGGGAAATGCTATCATTACATACCCGAACAATGACGCTCGCGGTGCTGAAATCATCAAGCTGATAGAGGATTATGCCGCTTCTCGCACGGAAAAAGTGAAAATCATTCCTTCACTTGGCAGACTCCGTTACCTCTCCGCACTTAAATTCGTTGGTGCTGTGGTGGGTAACTCTTCCAGTGGGATTGTGGAAGTGCCGTCAATGCGGATTCCTACGGTAAACATCGGTATCCGCCAGAAAGGCAGATTGGCATCAAAATCCGTAATAAACTGCGGAAACAGTGCCGCTGAAATAAGTGCCGCTATCCGCTTTGCTCTTTCTCCGGAAGGTCAGGAGCTTGCTCGCACAGCGGAAAATCCATATTATCAGCCTGACACGCTCGGCAAAATCACTTCTGCAATTTTGAGTGCCGATTTCTCCAAACTCAAAACTAAAAAATTCTTTGACATTCCCCATTCCACCATACTATGACGAAAAAAGCACTTTACATAATCCCTGCTCGAGGTGGCAGCAAAGGTATTCCTCGCAAAAACATCAAGGATTTTGCCGGGAAACCGCTGATTCACTATTCCATTGAGGCTGCAAGACAACTCGCAGACGACAACCACATCATAGTTTCCACAGACGACGCTGAAATAGCAGATGTTGCCCGACAAACAGGTCTGAAAGTGGAATATATGCGTCCTGCAGAACTTGCCACAGACAAATCCGGCAGCCGTGAAGTGATGATAGATGCTATGGACTGGGCAGACAAGCAAGGTATTGACTATGATTTCATAGTCCTTTTGCAGCCCACATCGCCGCTCCGCACTGCGGAAGACATCAAAGGCTGCATAGACCTTTACACAAGTGACATAGATATGGTGGTCTCCGTGGTGGAAGCACAGTCCAATCCGTATTACAACTGTTTTGAGCAAGACAACAATAGCGGTTTTCTGCACATTTCCAAGGGTGACGGACTTTACACTCGCCGCCAAGACGCACCTAAAGCCTGGGAATACAACGGTGCCGTGTATGTGATAAACCCTGAATCTCTCCGCAATATGCCAATGGGCAAATTCACTCGCCGTGTGCCTTACGAAATGCCTCGTAGCCGTTCCGTGGATTTGGATACGCCCACAGACTGGATTATCGCTGAAATTATCTTCAAACAAAACATATAAGAAACTATTTTTTACAGACATTTGAACTCCACAATGACTGAAAACTTACATATATTATCTTCAAAAGCCACTATCTTGGAGGCTCTCTCCAGCCTGAACGCTCTCTCCGGAGGAGTGATGACTCTCCTCGTGACAGACGACTACGGCAAACTCCAAGGCACTCTCACCGACGGTGACATCCGCCGTGCCCTTCTCCGAGGTGAAAGTGTAAATGAACACGTCACTGCTGCCATGAACCGCAATTTCTGTGCTTTGCAGGGCGACGACATTGACGTGGCACAGGTTCGCGAATACCGCCGTAAAGGTATAACCCTTCTTCCACACCTGAACAGCGACGGCACTATCCGATGTATTCACAACCTGAAGAAAACAAACACCATTTTGCCTCTTGACGCCATCCTTATGGCTGGCGGAAAAGGCGAAAGACTCCGTCCGCTCACCCTCACCACTCCCAAACCACTCCTCGAGATTAGCGGAAAACCTATTATCGACTACAACATTGAAGCACTTGCCGCCGTAGGTATTAAAAACATCACCGTAGCCACTCGCTATCTGGCTGAAAAAATCTATGCTCATTTTGAAAAACCCGTGGCTGGCATAAGTGTGAAATGTATCACGGAAGATAAACCTATGGGCACTATCGGAGCCGCATCACTCGTGAACCTTAAAAAAGACGGTAACACACTGGTGATGAACTCGGATTTGCTCACCTCCGTTTCCTTTGAAGATATGTATATCAAACATATATCTGAAAATGCAGACATTACCGTAGCGGCTATCCCATACACCGTATCTGTGCCTTTTGCCATTCTAACCACTGAAGGCAGCAGCATCACGGGACTGGAGGAAAAACCCATCTACTCTTACTATGCTAATGCCGGCATTTACATTATTTCCAATAACCTTTTGCGACAACTGCCCAAAAACAGTCCTACAGACGCCACCACACTGATTGAAGACGCTATCCGCGACAATTACAAAGTGGTGTATTACCCTATCACGGGAACTTGGATTGACATAGGCACTCCTGCAGATTTCGCTCATGCTCAAGAGCTTATGCAGCATCTGAAAAACCTGTCGCTCTAAAAAAACATTTTATACGACAATGGCAGATTCAAACTTTATAGACTACGTAAAAATACTTTGCCGCTCAGGAAAAGGCGGTGCAGGCTCACGTCATTTTTACCGTGCCAAATATGTTCCCAAAGGCGGTCCTGACGGTGGCGACGGCGGACGTGGCGGACATATTATCCTCAAAGGTAACATGAATATGTGGACTCTTTTGCCACTGAAGTTTCGCCGACACATTTTTGCCGGAAACGGCGAGAGTGGCAGCGGCGGCAGAAGTTTTGGCAAAGACGGTGAAGACGTTGTGGTGGAAGTACCCTGCGGAACAGTGGTTTTCGACTCTGAAACAGGCGAATACCTCTGCGAAGTCACTGAACACAATGAGGAAATAAAACTCCTCAAAGGTGGTAAAGGTGGACTGGGCAACTGGCACTTCAAGTCTGCCACAAACCGCACTCCTCGCTATGCACAACCCGGAGAACCGGCTATTGAAAAAAGTATTATTCTGGAGCTCAAACTCCTTGCAGACGTGGGACTTGTCGGCTTTCCCAACGCAGGTAAATCCACGCTTCTCTCTGCTGTTTCCGCAGCTCGCCCCAAAATTGCAGACTATCCCTTCACCACTATGGAGCCACAACTCGGAATAGTAAGTTACCGCGACAGTCGCTCTTTCGTTATGGCAGACATTCCGGGAATAATTGAGGGTGCAAGCGATGGCAAAGGACTCGGACTTCGTTTTCTGCGTCACATAGAGCGTAATGCCGTGCTTCTTTTCATGGTGCCGGCAGATTCAAACGATATTGCCGCAGACTATGAAATTCTCCTCAACGAACTTGCTCGATTTAATCCGCAACTCATGGACAAACCTCGCCTGCTTGCCGTTTCCAAAAGCGATATGCTGGACGAGGAACTCATGGAAGCTATCCGCGAAACTCTCCCGCAAGGCGTTCCCTCTGTTTTCATTTCCGCTGTCACGGGACAAGGAATCACGGAACTCAAAGATATGCTTTGGACTGCTATCACGGCTGAAAGCAACAAAATCGTTGTAAACCCAATCACACACCGCCCACTCGACGGTCACCACCGTGTCCGTGAAGAAGACGAATTTATCTTCGAGCAAACCCCTATTGAAGAAGACGATGATTTCGACTACGACGATGACGAAAACTACAATGAAGAAGACTGGGACGATGCAGAAGATTTTGCAGAAAATGATTAGTTTGTGATTTACTTGCTTTTCAAACATACGAAGGTTTTCAAAATTTATAATGAAAGAAAGAATTTCACTTAATAATTTTTCCGATTTACTTGGAGTGTCACGTGCCACTGTTGATAAATGGATTTCATCTGGTAAATTTGCCGTTCAATACGATGATAACGGCAAAGGATTTTTACGCATTGAGGACATAAAAGAAGTGCGTGAAATAAGTGATATGCTTTCTTCCAAATGGACTGAAGAAAAAGAAACATCACCGGCAAGAGAGTTTACGTCAATAGAACTTTTTGCCGGAGCCGGAGGCTTGGCTTTAGGTATGGAAAAAGCCGGATTTACTCACGTTTTACTCAATGAAGTTGATTCTGATGCTTGTGCCACGCTAAAGAAAAACAGACCACAGTGGAATGTGATTCAAGGAGATATCCACGAAATAGACTTTACTGAATTTAAGGACAAAGTTGATTTTTTGTCCGGAGGATTTCCTTGTCAAGCATTCTCATACGCAGGCAAAAGGCTCGGATTTGAAGAAACCAGAGGCACTCTTTTCTTTGAATTGGCAAGGGCTGTGAAAGAAATTCAGCCTAAAGTTTTTCTTGGAGAAAATGTCAAAGGACTTTTTGAACACGATGGGGGCAAAACACTTGAAACGATAAAAAACGTAATCAAAGAACTGGGTTACACGCTTATTGAACCGAGAGTGCTGAAAGCTATCCAATACGATGTCCCACAAAAAAGAGAACGATTGATATTAGTTGCTATTAGAAACGATATCGCTCCATTTGTTTCTTTCAAATGGCCTGATGTTTGCCCGGAAATAAGAACTCTCCGCGATGCTTTCTTTGCCGGAGAATTATATCCTGCAGACGTTCCGGCTTCAGACGGACAAAAATATCCGGAAAGCAAAAGGAAAGTGATGGAATTAGTGCCGGAAGGCGGTGATTGGCGTGATTTACCGGGATCAATTGCTCGTGATTATATGAAAAGGAGTTACGATTTAGGTGGAGGTAAAACCGGCATGGCACGCAGACTTTCAATGGACGAACCAAGCCTTACCCTTACTTGTGCTCCTGCACAAAAGCAAACGGAAAGATGTCACCCCTTTGAGACAAGACCACTTACAGTTCGTGAATATGCACGAATTCAAACTTTCCCGGATGAATGGAATTTCTGCGGTTCGTTATCTTCGCAATATAAACAAATAGGTAATGCCGTACCTGTAAACCTCTCTTGGGCTGTAGGGCGTTCTTTAATCCGTATGTTTAACGATATAGCTCAAAAATTTCCAAACCTTTTTGAATCAAAATCAAAAACAGCTCTTCCAAAAGTTTACACCCATTTGCATGGCATTTTTGAAGGTATGGTTTGTGATGATGAGGAAAAATACAAATAGGAGCCTGTTTCAAAAAAGTTTGAAAGGGGAGTTCGGACATTTTGATTTTTTTTGTAAATTTGCACTGCTTTTTAGGAGCGGAACTGCCGCTTAAGCAAACATTTTTCCAAAAAATCATCACATGACACTGCGTCATTACAATCTTAAAATCAGTCACATAAACTCCATTTGCAAGTTTCACAAGTGGGGACGCTCTTGCCAGTATTAGAGAAATATCGGCAACTGCCTTTGCATACTCTGAAAAACAATCCGAAACAGGAAAACTCCAAATTTAATTACACAATTTTTTATATCATCATTATGAGCAATAAAAGACTGCTCGTTCTACCCGTGTTTATATGGGCTGCGAGCACTTTGGGATATCTGCATTCCCAAACTGAAAATCTCAC
This sequence comes from Muribaculaceae bacterium, assembly GCA_051871275.1. GTDB lineage: Bacteria > Bacteroidota > Bacteroidia > Bacteroidales > Muribaculaceae > CAJUPY01. Next base: position 12,560 of record JBJECR010000004.1, read on the forward strand.
AATGAGTCTCGACCAATTGTATGAAATTGCAGAACAAAACAACACCTCAATCCGCGTGTTTGACACCGCCGTTGAGGAAGCCAAACAATCCGTGGCTGCTGCCAAGGCTGAAAGGCTTCCGGACTTAGATGCCTCACTGTCTGTGTCTTACCTCGGCAATGGGTTTATCACAGACCGCGACTTCAGCAACGGAACAAGTGTGCATATTCCGCACTTCGGGAATAACTTCGCACTAAAAGCCGTTTGGGCTATTTATACCGGTGGTGCACTGACTTCCGGAATAGACCTTGCCCGCATGGGAAAAGAACTTGCGGCAGTAAATGCGGAAGAAAACCGCAAACGCGTTCGCTTCGCCATCACCGGATATTATTTGCAGCTGCACTGCCTGCAAAATCAGGTGAAAGTATTTGAAGAAAACATTGCACTGACGGATTCTCTGCTTGAAAATATCCGTAACCGCTACACTCAAGGCATGGCTTTACAAAACGATATCACTCGCTACGAGTTACAGTCGGAAAGTCTTAAGCTGGCTCGTACAAAAGCACTTAACAAGATTGAGGCAGTAAACCGCAAACTCCTCACTGCCCTGGGGCAAGAGGCTGATGTACACATCCTTACAGCAGACAATTTTGACGTAAACACGGAAATTGTTTCCACGGAAGAATACTGGCAGAATGAGGCTGCCCTGAATTCCGACGTGCTGCGTAAGTCACAGATAGGAATCCGCATGAGCGATGAAAAAGTGCGTCTGGAAAAAAGCGAACGTCTGCCCAAGGTGGCATTATTTGCAGAAGACCATTTAGACGGTCCTATAACATTTGAAATTCCTAATCTTGACAATAATATCCACTATTGGTTTGTAGGACTAAGCATAAGTTACAACCTCAGTTCGCTTTACAAAAACAATAAGAAAATAAACCGTGCTCGCGTGGCTTCACTCCATGCAAGAGAATCACACAGAGATGCGGTGGAAAACACGCAAACAGCAGTGCAAGAAGCATATAGAGATTACCTCACCATGATTGCGGAACTGGAAACGAGCAATAAAAGTTTGGAACTCGCAAACAAAAACTATGACGTGATTTACAGCCGCTACACAAACGGACTGGCTATAGTAACAGACATGCTTGACGCATCAAACGAAAAACTTAATGCCGAACTGAACCTCGTGAACAGCCGCATAAATGCAATTTATCATTATTATAATCTCAAATTTATTTCAGGAACAATTTAAGAGCTATGGACAAGAATAAAATCACAAGATACATTTACAATACATTTATCATCATCTGCCTCGCTGCAGGTGCTCTGATAGTAGTGCTGAACTATACTCGCTTTGGCAGTGTCGAATACACGGACAATGCTCGCATTCGCCAACACATCACCCCGCAAAACACTCGTGTTCAGGGATTTATAAAAGAAATCCGCTTTGAAGAGTATCAGCCCGTGCATAAGGGCGACACGCTGCTGATAATTGAAGACACGGAATTTCGCCTGAGGCTTGCTCAGGCGGAGGCGGAACTTGCAAAACTGGAGCAAAGTGCAAAGGCTACGGGCAGCAGCATCGCCACTTCGTCCGCTAATATTCTCACCACGGAAGCCGCTATAGAGGAGGCAAAAGTAAACCTTGAAAACTCTAAAAGGGAAGATGCACGCTTTGAAGCACTTCTTGCACAGGGTGCCGTCACAAAACAGCAGTACGACAACGTCCACACGGCATTTAAGTCTGCAGAGGCTCGCTACAATCAGATGCTCAGAAACCGTGAGGCTCAGTCTTCCGTGAAAAATGAACGAGGACACATGCTCGCCGCTTCCGAGGCTGCTCTGAACCTTGCCCGTGCGGCTGTGGAACTTGCAGAACTCAATCTTTCATACTGCTATATCACAGCCACTTGCGACGGAATACTCGGTGCAAAAACCGTAAATGTCGGTCAGCTCGTGGCTCCGGGACAAACTATGGTGGAAATTGTGGATAGCAGTGAAATCTGGGCTGAAGCAAACTATAAGGAAAGTCAGCTCTGCCATATCACTCCCGGCTGCAAAGTGAAAATAAAGGCAGACGCAGTGCCGGATAAGGAATACGTTGGCACCGTGGAAAGAATATCGGATGCCACAGGCTCTGCATTCAGCCTGCTGCCTATCGACAATGCTACGGGAAACTTCGTGAAAGTGGAGCAAAGAGTTACCGTGAGAATCTCGCTTGACGAAAATGCACCGGAAGACCTGGCACTACTCCACGCCGGCTATAACCTGGAATGTGAAATAGATTACTAACATTATTCGGCTATGTATGTAATGCCACCTCCACCTCCGGCAGGCATGGGATTCCGTATGCCCATGTTTAAGGCTTTCGTGCCGGAGGCTTTGCGACCTTGGATTTACGTTCTCGGTGCTTTTTGTTTCCAGTTTTCAAGTGGCTTCTATCTCGGTGCTATGGAAGATATCCAGGGCAGCACAAATTTTATGATAGAAGACGTGCTGATGTGCCTTTACGCAAACCTTGCCGGAATGGCTGTGTATTTTCCACTGCTCTTCCGCCTGAAATTTCGATTTTCAAACCGTGACCTGCTGTGCACGGCTGCTATAGTTGTGGCGGCTTGCAACATTGCAGTGTTGCACACCACAAATATGCCTTTGCTATGGATAATCTGCTTTATCAGCGGCATGGCAAAATTGCAAGGCACATTCGAGCATATAAGCAATATCCAGCAGTGGATAACACCCAAACGCGACTTTGGCGTGTTTTTCCCCGTTCTGCATATTATTCTCCTCACGTCTATAGAGTGCAGCGGCTTTCTCGCAGCATGGTTCGGCTACCATTTCACGTGGGAAATGATGCACTTTTTCACGGTTTTCACCATGATGTGTGTTGTCCTTGTGCAGATGACGTGTTGCGTTCCGTTTTGCCCTATGCCCAAGCCGCTTTCGCTCAAAGGAATAGACTTCTGGGGCGGTGCAGTGATGAGTGTTACTATGCTTATGGTGAGCTATATAGCACTTTACGGCGACTACAAAATGTGGACGGATAATCGCGAACTTTGCATCCTCTCCGGCTTTGTGCTCATTCTCACGGCATACATGGCATACCGCTTCGCAAACATAAACAATCCATACATCTCGCCAAAAGTATTCACATCTAAAAATGTGCTTGCCATCTGGGCGGCTATTATCCTGGCGGAACTGCTTTTGGGCTGCGAACACACAGTGGAAGAAATTCTCTATGCTGAGGTGTACGACCTGGAAGAAATCACAAAAGAACAACTGAAACTATGGGCTATGCCGGGAATATACTTTGGCATACTTTTCAGCCTGGCATGGCTGGCATGGTGGAAATTTAAAGTTTGGAAACTGCTTGCTACCGGCTATATCTGCATTGCCGTCTATACCATCAGTTTTTACTTTCTGATAGACGTGAATATCAACATCGAGCAGTTCCGAGTTCCTATAATGTTTCGCGGTGCGGCGTATGCCATACTGTCTATTGCCCTGATGTGGTCTTTGCAGCAGACGCTGAAAGACTTGGAGCATTTCTTTATGGGTTTGAGTGTGTTTAACATATTCCACATGTACCTTGCCGGAGCAATAGGTTTTGCAATATATTCCACTCTTTTCAATCATTTCCTGAACGATGACATATCACGCTATGGTGCAAGCCTGACGCTTACGGGCATAGATATGCCACACTTTGATTTTGCAGCGTACATGGATAGTTTTATCCGCTCGCAGATGTCTGTTGCGGCAAAACAAATTTATGGCATAGTTTCATGGGCAGCCATTTTCACGTCTGCCTTGTTCCTCCTTCTGGATATCCCTGCCATCCGAAACCGCTTCAGCAGCATCCCCTCGTGGTACTCCGTAGGATTGTCTGCACTGAAAAAGTTGCGAGCTATAGCAATAGTGAAAAGATAGTAAAAAAACATATCGTACTTCTATAGTTATACATAAAAAAGTTATACCTTTGCAAATAAAACCGCTCTTAAAATGGAACAGATTTCTTTGCATAGTATTGATAATGTTTTTTCGGATATCCGTGCTCTGATTGAGCAAACAAGGCATCAAGTTGCAATATCGGTCAATGCCGGTATGACACTAATGTATTGGCATATTGGCGAGCGCATAAATAGAGAACTACTTCGCGGTGAAAGGGCGGCATACGGTCAGATGATTGTGGAAAAATTATCAACCAAATTGACCTCTGAATATGGTGGTAACCAGTTTAGCAAGCGAAGCCTCCACCGTATGATGCAATTTGCATCCATATTCCCGGACATCAAAATTGTGACACCACTGGTGACACAATTGACTTGGTCTCATTTTCTGCAAGTACTTTCTATGGATGATGAGCTGAAACGAGATTTTTATTTGACAATGGCAGCAGACCAGCATTGGTCCAAACGCACATTGAAATCCAAAATTGACGGAATGCTCTATGAACGTACAGCTTTGGCAAAACAGCCGGAAGAAGTGATTCGTCACGACCTTGAATTACTGCGAAAGGAACGAGAAATGTCGGCAGACATTGCTTTTCATGACCCTTATTTCCTTGATTTCCTCGGTTTGGAAAATAATTTCTCGGAAAAAGAACTTGAAACAGCTATCGTCAGTGAAATGCAAAAGTTTATCACCGAAATGGGAAATGACTTCGCATTTATGGCTCGACAAAAGCGTATATCCGTTGATGATGAGGACTATTATATAGATTTACTATTTTTCAACCGCAGGCTCAGGTGTATGGTGGCTATTGACTTGAAATTATCAAATTTCAAAGCTGAATATAAGGGTCAAATGGAACTCTACCTCCGTTGGCTTGAACGGTATGAAATGCTTGAAGGAGAGAATAAACCTATTGGACTGATTCTCTGTGCAGGGAAAAACGAAGAGCACATTGAATTGATGCATCTCCATGAAAGCAATATCCGAGTTGCTGACTACATCACCAAATTACCTGAAAGAAAATTGCTGGAGCAGAAACTGTTGCTGGCTGTGGAACGTGCAAAAATGCGAATCATGCAGTCAAAACACGATAATGACAAATTATAAAGAATTACCTAATTAAAATGAGCAAAATCTTTTACGACTTTGCTCATTTTTTACACCAAATTGCCGTTACTTCTTAGTGTCACCGGCTTACTCTACAGATTTATAGAAGTTTCCGATATTATGACGGAACAGCATTAATAGTTTTCAGCACGGAGGTGGAAGTATGCCTGCGGGTGGTCACAAACCGGGCATTTGAGAGGAGCTTTTTTGCCAACGTGGATATGTCCGCAGTTTGAGCAAATCCAAACCATATCGCCATCACGAGAGAATACGAGTTCGCCTTCTACGTTTGCGAGGAGTTTGCGGTAGCGTTCTTCGTGTTCTTTTTCAATTTTGCCTACCATTTCAAAGAGAGCGGCAATGCGAGTGAAACCCTCTTCACGAGCATCAGCAGCAAACTTTGCGTACATATCTGTCCACTCGTAGTTTTCGCCTTCAGCAGCATCAAGGAGGTTCACGGAAGTTGTTGGCACTTCACCATCGTGGAGAAGTTTGAACCAGATTTTAGCATGTTCTTTTTCGTTACCTGCAGTTTCTTCAAAAAGGTTTGCAATCTGCACATAACCTTCTTTTTTAGCTTTAGAAGCATAGTAAGTGTACTTGTTTCTTGCCATAGATTCTCCTGCAAAAGCTTCGAGGAGATTTTTTTCTGTTTTTGAGCCTTTAAGTTCCATAGAAAAATTTATTATTTAGAAATTATTATTTAAGTGATTATTTAGAAAATTGTTATTGATTTTTGTTAAAACATTCGTCACATAGTCCCTGAAAATAGACCTCTACGTTTTCAATATGATAGCATCCCTTGGGCACGTACTGCAAAATGTCCGGCAGCTCGGAGATATCAAGGATTTTGCCGCAAGAGCGACAGCGAAAATGGCTATGAGGGATTTTGGGAAAGTCAAACCGTGCATTTTCTCGCTCAATCTTCAGCATCTCTATAGCACCGGCATCAGAGAGAGCCTTGAGGGTGTTATACACTGTTGTTAGCGACATTGTAGGGTACTCGTTTTTCAGTGCGTTATAGATATCATCTGCCGTTGGGTGAATATCATTCAGCATCAAAAATCGCAGTATTGCAATTCTCTGATGCGACTGCCGCAGACCTGCTTTTTTGAGCATTTCCACAGCTTTTTTCACCGTATTTTCTTTAGATTTCGTATCCATAACTTGTAATGATTGCAAAATTATAATAATTTCATATAATATGCAAATTTCAGCACTTAATTATTGTTAAAAAACTTGATTTTCTGCAATCTTTTTGCCATTAAAAATATATGTTGTAACTTTGTGGAGTAAAAGAGGTTTATAATATGACTACACTTAAAATCAATATAAAAGCGACAATATTTGCGGTATTGGCACTATGCTTTGTCACTAACGTTTTTGCTGCAGAAGACAGCACGGCGGAAGCGGAATTGCTCATGAAATCCGGCGAAACGCAGAGTGCCGTCGCTATGCTGAACAGGCTTGAAAAGAAATTCCCGAAAAACGGCAAAATAAATATGCTCTTGGGCGACTGTTATCTCCAGCAGGACAGCACGGACAAAGCAAAGCAAAACTATAGGGTTGCTATTAAAAAAGGAGAAAATGATGCTTGGCTCTCGTTTGCTTCACTCGCTACACTTGAATATAGAATAAGCGATGCGGAGGAAGATATAGAACTTTACCGCAAAGGGCTCAAAAAAGGGAGAAAAACGTTGCCCGACGAGTCAGCAGACATTGTTGCACAACTCGAGAAAACTCGCAATATGCTGGACAGAGTGGAGAAAATAGTGATTATTGACTCCATAAACGTTGATGCGGAAAATTTCTTCACTCACTATAAACTCTCGCCGGAATCCGGCAGCCTTCTGCCACCGGAAATGCTTCCCGACGACGTGGAAAGAGCCTATCCGACAGCTGTTTATGCTTCTGAATCCGGAAATGAACTGATGTGGGCGGCACCGGACAGCACACAGACGTTTCGCCTTGTGGAAACAGCTATGCTGTATGCCGGAGAATGGGAATTGCCACGGCAAATATCAAGCGACCTCGGTCAGGGCGGCGATGCAAATTTCCCGTTTTTGCTCCAAGACGGCATAACGCTTTACTATGCCAATAACTCCGAAAATTCACTCGGCGGCTACGACATTTACATCTCCCGAAAAAACGGAAATGAATTTTTGCAGCCGCAGAATATCGGTATGCCATACAATTCGCCATACAACGACTATATGCTCGCTATTGATGAAACCACAGGCGTGGGCTGGTGGGCTACGGACCGCAATAAAATCCCCGGCATGGTGACAATATACGTGTTTATTCCCGGAGATATGAGAATAAACTACGACGTTGACGACCAGAACCTTGCTTCATACGCAAGAATTGATTCATACAAGGCTACTTGGGAAGAAGGTGCAGACTATTCAAACTATCTGGAAGCCATTGCCGCTATCAAGCCGGCTGCAAAGCAGAAAAACGCCGTTTCATTTATGCTTTCCGTTCCCGGAAAAGGCGTTTACACCTCTCTTGACGATTTCAAATCGCAAGAAGCAAGAAAAGAAATGGAACGCTACCTCAGCGACAGCCGTGCCGTGACCCAGGCAAACACGAAGCTCCGCCAGTTACGCCTCAGATACTCTAAAGGCGAGAAAAATCTCGGCAACGAAATTCTTGCGTGGGAAGCAAGAATAAGCAATATGAAAAAAGGTGTAAAAGATTCCAAAAATAAAATCATAAAACTCGAGCAAAGTTATTAAAAACCCACCATGTCACTATTTCTTATATCGCTTGCAATCCTTGTAGTAGGATACATAATTTACGGTAAAATTACAGAAAAAATATTCGGCATAGACCCGGAGAGAAAAACTCCGGCTGTTGCTATGCGAGACGATGTGGATTACACCCCTATGCCCACATGGAAAGTATTCTTAATTCAGTTTCTGAACATTGCAGGACTCGGACCTATTTTTGGTGCTATAATGGGTGTTATGTTCGGTCCGGCTGCATTCCTCTGGATTGCACTGGGAACAATCTTTGCCGGAGCCGTTCACGACTTCTTTTCCGCAATGATTTCCGTCCGTGCAGGCGGTGTTTCATTGCCGGAAATTATCGGACACGAACTTGGCGGAGGAATAAAAATTGCCATGAGGCTGTTCTCTATAGTGCTGCTGATACTCGTAGGCGTAGTGTTTGTGGTTACTCCTTCCGGTATCATAGCAGGTATGACACCGGAATGGATGGACAAAACATTCTGGGTGTTTGCAATATTCACATATTATATTCTTGCCACATTACTCCCGATAGACAAACTGATAGGCAATTTTTACCCTATTTTCGGTTTCGCGCTGCTTTTTATGGCAGTAGGACTGATGTATGTGATGCTCTTTGGTGATGCAACCATTCCGGCACTGCTTGCAGACGGATTCCAAAACAAACAGCCGGCAGAGGCGGCACCTTCTCACCCTATTTTCCCCATGATGTTCGTGTCTATAGCCTGCGGTGCCATTTCAGGCTTCCACGCCACTCAGTCGCCACTTATGGCTCGATGCCTGAAAAATGAAAAACTCGCACGCCCCGTATTCTTCGGTGCAATGGTGGCGGAAGGCGTTGTAGCACTTATCTGGGCGGCAGCGGCAGTAACATTTACCGGCGGCTACGAAGGACTCTCGGAATATATGCAAAGCCATACACCGGGCGACCTCGTGACAGATGTTTCCCTTGACTGGCTGGGCACGTTCGGAGGCATTCTCGCTATTCTGGGCGTGGTGGTTGCACCTATCACTTCCGGTGACACGGCTCTGAGAAGTGCAAGACTTATCGCTGCGGATTTCCTTAAGGTTAAGCAAACAAAAATCGCCAAACGACTTTTGATTTCCATTCCGCTCTTTGCTATCACGTACATCGTGATGCAACTGGACTTCAATATCCTCTGGAGATATTTTGCATGGAGCAATCAGACACTTGCCATGTTCACCCTCTGGGCAGTAACGGTTTATCTGGCACGCAAACGCAAATTTTTGATTGTTTCTATCATTCCGGCAATGTTTATGACCACGGTCAGCGTCTCTTACTTGCTTTTTGCACCAAGTCCGGAAGGTTTCGGATTAAGTCAAGACGTAGCCGTTTATAGCGGAATAGCCGTGGCAATTATTTGCAGCGTGATTTTTGCTATATACCGCAAAAATATTCTCAAGGAAGGCAGCAACATAAAATTTGACTATTAATAGAGCCTGAAATAATGGATATCCGCAAGATAATAAAAACCGCAAAGAAATACAATCTCCACTCACACACGGAGTTTTGCGACGGAAGGGCGCAAATGATAGCTTTCGCACAAAAAGCAGTGGAACTCGGCTTTGACGTTTATGGCTTTTCTCCTCACTCTCCCGTGCCTATTATCTCGCCATGTAATATCCTGAAAGACAACGTTTCACGCTACTTTGCAGAAGTGGAAAATATCCGTGCTGAATACGGTGAAAAAACGCTCTTCCTTGCAGGTATGGAGATTGACTACCTTGGCAAAGAATGGGGATCGACACACGAATATTTCTCCTCACTGCCGCTGGACTATAAAATTTCATCCGTGCATTTTATCCCGGATTTCAATGGCGAACTTGTGGATATCGACGGCAGCCATGAACGTTTTGTGCAAAAAATGCAGATAAACTTCCGCAATGACATCCGCTATGTGGTGGAAAAATTTTATGAGCACTCAATAGCAATGGTTCAAGCCGGAGGTTTTGACATTATCGGACATTTTGACAAAATCGGTGACAATGCTTCATACTTTTCACCCGGAATTGAAGACGAGAAATGGTATCAAAGCCTTGTAAACGAACTGATAGACAACATTATAGCGGCTAATCCCATAGTGGAAATAAACACAAAAGTTTATGCAAACCGCAGTCGTCTTTTCCCCTCGGAAAGATATTGGGACCGCCTGATAGCCGCCAACCTTGACATAATCCTCAGCAGCGACGCCCATGTTCCCGCACTCATTGATGCCTCACTTGACACCGTTGCGGAAATGCTGCAGAAACACAGAATAACTGTCTGAAACGTATTCTTTCTCCTTTTCAAAATTACCTTTTATTTAGTCAAAATCACCTATTGCAGTGGCATAGAAATGCATAAAATTATGTAATATGAACAATTTTGCTTAATTTTGCAGCCGTAAAAACTGAAACAAAAGTAAAAATAGAAATAACTCACCATATAATGGACGTACTTGAATCAATGCGCCGCATAATTGAAGCAGAAAGTAATGCCATAAAAAACATTCCTGTTTCAGACCAATATGAGAAAGCTGTAAATGCAATAGTGGAACGTGTTCACGTGAGACACGGCAAACTCGTCACTTCCGGTATGGGTAAGGCAGGGCAGATAGCAATGAATATTGCCACAACTTTCTGTTCTACAGGCATTCCGGCTGTAAATCTTCACCCTTCCGAGGCTCAGCACGGCGACCTTGGCGTTTTGCAGCCAAACGACATTTTGCTGCTAATCTCAAACTCAGGTAAAACGCGTGAAATTGTGGAACTTATCCCTCTGGCAAAAGCACTTTACAGCGACCTGCCGATAATAGTGATAACCGGTAATCCGGACAGCCTGCTCGCAGAAGAAGCGGATATAGTCCTTGCCACAGGCGGTTCACCGGAAGTTTGTCCTTTAGGACTTACACCCACCACCTCCACAACAGTGATGACCGTGATAGGCGATATTCTTGTGGTGAATGTGATGAATGCCACGGGATTTACTCGTGCCGACTATGCAAAACGTCACCACGGCGGCTATCTGGGACATCTTTCCCGCAACGAAGATACAAACAATTAATTAGAACAAAAAAACACTAAACAAATGTCCACGGAATTAGCAAGCGGAGCACCCAAAACGGCTCTCCCGAAAGTTGAAGATATGAGAGTGGCTATAGTAGCCGCTGAGTGGAATAGCAATATCACTAACGCCCTCACGGAAGGTGCTTTAGGCGTTTTCAAGGCAGAAGGTTTCAGCAAAGACCAAGTTGACGTTTTTCACGTTCCGGGAGCGATAGAACTCACTTTTGCGGCATCTCAGCTCATAGAAGCATCTCTCTATGATGCAATCATAGTTTTCGGCTGCGTAATTCGTGGCGGCACACCGCATTTCGACTATGTTTGTCAGTCTGTCACTCAGGGCATTACGTCACTCAATGCGGACTGCGACATTCCGGTGATTTTCGGCGTCCTCACAGTGGATTGCGAGCAAGATGCCATAGACCGTGCCGGAGGCAAACTGGGTAACAAAGGTGCTGAAGCTGCAGAAGCTGCCATTAAAATGCACGACTTTGCCACCAAAGTCAAAAATATGTAAGAGTCTGTTTTATAGGTCGGCTTTGTCAAGTCGGCTCTTTTTTGTGCGGCTTATATAGAGGTAATTTTGTGGCAAAACAATACGTGTTATGCCGCAAACTCAATACAACCTACACCTGAAAGGCTTCGTCGGCGGT
>JBJECR010000005.1:0-5379 GCA_051871275.1 Muribaculaceae bacterium
CCACGCCCCTCCAGGGCGTGTAGCCCTATCGAGTCTCCGACACGATAGGGCTTCCAGGTTCTCTCCACAGGTTTTCTCCAATATAGCCTCTCCGAGGCTCCTCATCAGCAGCGTGTCTCCGACACACTGCTGATGCAGGTTCACTACACCGGCGTTTACCACAACCACACACCTCCAGGACTGCTCACATGTGCCGTATCTCCGAAACGGAACATGTCCGGGTTCGCTCCACCGATTTGCTACCACAACCACGCCTCTCCAGGGTTTTCGGTTCACCCCACAACTTCATCTCGGATGCCGCGGCATGCCGCGGCTTCCCAAGCGAATAGGCAGCAGGCAGTGTAATTGGTCTAATATGGCTAATTGGTCTAATTGGACTAATAGGTCTAATAGGACTAATTCCTCTAATAGGGCAAAATTGGTGCAATTAGGCTCTAATTTAGCTGAATTTGCCGACGACTTTCTTTGCAAAAATACCGCATTAGTGTGCATATTGAAAAAAAATTCATAAAAATTTTGTGATTTTTGAAAATTTATATAGTTTTGCAAAAATTTCCGAGTGTTAGTAAAATTTTTTACTAATTTGCTATGGATTTTTTCATAGCCGAGTTTTAATAAACCCCAATTATTAAAATAATACCAATAATTATACGTCATGAAAACAAATTTCAAGTCAGTTTGCATAGTATTGCTCATCAGTTCGCTAATGCCGACTTTAATATATGCTGAATATCCGGACACATCCGGTGATTGGGGAGAAAGTGGAACTAATGGATGGCGTGAAATTGTACTTGGAGTCTCAAGAACTATAAATCTGACGGGTGATGTTAAATTACATGGTCAGATTACCATACCAAAGGGTTATAAACTTACAATAAATGGGGCTAAATCAGATGGGGGTAAATACAAAATTTCCAATTATGGACCAACTACATCAGATAATGGTTACCTCAAAAAGGGTAACTCGTATTGTATGTTTTATGTAAAGGGTGGTGGAGAATTAGTATTGAATAATGTTGATATAGATGGCATGGCGAATAACGACTGGATAGATGGAATTAACAGCGGTCACAAGAATGTTGATACATCTGTAGCAGCAGGTAGTAGGAGATTTCGTTTCGGGTATGATACATCTAATTCTGAGCCATACAGACCTTTAATATTTGGAGGTATATATAATTGCGGAACCCTAACCTTAAATGGATGTGATATACATGATATTAATTCAAAAATGTTTACTAATAAAGAGGGTTTTTTATACTATAGGCAATATGGGGCGATTACCGTTACTAATAGAGAATTAAATCAACAAAATGATAGTTATTCCGGAACGATAAACAATGATAATCTTTCAACAACAATAACAAACAGCAACATCTATGAAAATATTTCTTATGGAGGCTCTGCGTTATTGACCAGGCAATGCGGAACCGGAACAAATATCATCAATATTTCAAACACCAATGTTTACAACAATGTTGTAAGGTGTATTCAAGATTATGTTGGTGCAAATGAAAGTCAAAAATGGGGCGGCGTTATACGAACAGAAGGTTCATCAAAAGCGGAATTAACTTTAACAGGTGTGAAGATTCATCATAATTTTGCAAATGCTGAATGTTCCGGTCTTTTCTATAATGCAGTAAGTTTGGTTTTAAATGGTTGCGAAATAAATAACAACGAGACATTTGAAAGTGCAGGAGGACTTCGTATAGAAACAAATTGTTATTTTATTGGAAGTCCAACAAAGGTACATGATAACACCGCAGGAACACTTGGTGGCGGAGTGTATTTTTATGGTTATTCAAGCAATGCATACGAGTCAAATACAGAGGACTGGGTTTATAATCTCAATGATAACCTGGAGGTTTATAATAACACAGCAGGCACTTACGGTGGTGGCATAGCATTTGACTTTACTTCCGGCACAAATATTGGCTCTGGAAATATTATTGCAAATGTAAATGGCGGAAATATCTATGGTAACAGTGCAACATCCGCCGGTGGTGGCATTTATGCCGTTAATAAATCCACTAAATACCCGAATATCACCATTTACCTGAATGATGGAAATATTGGCAAATCCGGAGGAGCAAATACAGCTACCTATGGCGGTGGCATCTACATTGACGGCATGGCTATATCGTCAACAAATGCGGCAGGTTCTACAAATACGATAGAAGTGGCATATAATGAAGCTACACAAAATGGAGGCGGAATTTATTCAAATGGCGGAAATGTGACACTGCAAGGGAACTTGAAGGTGCATGATAACAAGGCTGCAGGCGGAACAATCCCATGCGGAGGAGGTATATACTGTGATGGAGGCACGCTGACTGTGAATAATGCTGATGTGGCAACAAATACTGCTCAAGACGGAGCAGGTATCTATGCCACAAATTCTGCAACACTGAATATTGAAACCGGAAATATTTCATATAATACTGCCTCCGGTTGGGGTGCGGGAATCCGAGCGGAAAACAATTCTACCATAACCCTTGCGAATGGTAACATTAATAATAATACTTGTGCCAATAGAGCAGGTGGCATATATCTGGCAAATTCTACGATGAATATCACCGGAAGTGCTGAAATTTTCTCAAATACAGCGACTTCCGAAATGGGAGGCGGCGTATATGCTCTAAATTCCGACTTTACCATGAATAATGGTAAGATATACCAAAACAGAGCCAATACAAGTGGAGGCGGCATATACTTTGAGCTAACGGATGCTGTTCAGAAAACGCTTACTTTTGGTGGAGGTGAAATAAAAGAAAATCACGCAACAACCGGTTCCGGTGGCGGTGTATATATCAGCGGTTTTTTTGATGAATCCGGCAATGTTACAGCTGCAAAATTTAATATGAAAGCAGGTACGGTTTCAGACAATGATGCACTGAGAGTACCTACGGAATCTGAGGTGCCGGAATATAATACGAGGGTGAAACTCGGAGCAGGAGGTGGCATCTATATCCAAGAAGGATATGCAACACTTGGTGTGGCAGGTAGCAGTGAAACATGCACAATCAGTGGTAATAAATGCGGACAGTATGGCGGCGGCATATATATGACCAGCTCTCATGGTACAAGCAGCTCTTTTGCCTCAACACTGACGATGAATAACGGAGTAGTTGACGGTAATACAGCCGGTCTCCGTGGCGGTGGCATCTATATGAAGCAGTCTGAACTGACGATGAAAGGTGGAGACGTGACGCATAATACTGCAACCACAGATCATGCCGGAGGTATTGACCTTAACAATACCGTGTTCACGATGGACAACGGAAAGATTAGTGGAAACAAAGCCGGCAAACGTGGCGGTGGTATTTATTACAACAACACAATCATATCCGGTGACGTATATAAAGACCGCGATTTCATATTTAATGGCGGAGAAATATCGCATAACATAGCCGGAGAATATGGCGGCGGAGTGTGTATCTACACTGGTGGAAATGACGATGGAGGTGAAATGTCACAATACCAACTTATAGGCGGAAAGATAGAATACAACACTGCAGACAATGGCGGAGGAGTATATTATAATGGTTGGTCTATAACATCATTGCAGATAGAGGATACAAATATAGAGTACAATACGGCATACGTGGGCGGAGGCTTGCTTGCGTATAATGGAAATGTATCTTATAATAATGGACTAATCCGCTATAATAAGGCGATTTTGCGACCGGGACAGAAAGCCTCGGACTTTGATGGCAAAACAATGAACCATGAGGGGCACTGCGATAGAAGCAATGATGATGCTATACTCACATCCTTGAGTGGTATGGGTGGAGGAATATTCGGCAATAGTGTCGCTATCACCGTAGGAGGTACTCAATTTGGTATATACAGGAATACGGCTGATGTGTGTGCAGACGATATATTGATGAATGCCGGTGTGGAAAATGGAACGGATGTTTATCTAAATTCCACAATAAACCTGCCGAACGTGTCATCTATGACGATACGAGACTTTGACGTGCCGCAAAAAGAACTGTTTTGGGCCCAAGACTATATTAAAAAGGATAGCGGATATGGTAACAGACCGGTTAATTGGTGTGACCCGTCAAGTTATGAAACAGATGATTATATAGACCGTTATCGCACCAAATTATATAATTTTGACCCTAATATTGGAAAAATTTTGCCAGGTAGAGATAACGACTATGCAAATGATTACCTCTGTCTTGCCTTGGGCTACAAAATGGTGCGTGCAACAATCACAAAATCCGGACTGAAAGAAAATGATTCTGCGATATTCAACGTATATCGCGGAAATGTGTCAGACCCTTCTGCTGCAGAACCATATATGCAAGTGCTCCTGACAGGTACTGCAGAATCTTCAGTTGCTCGTACCCTGCTCTTGGAACCCGGTGACTGGACCGTGGTGGAGGCGGATTGGAGTTGGGCTTATACTCCGGGAGAAACAAAGCAGACAAAGACGCTTACTACCGTAGCTCCCGACGGTGTTTCAGACCTTGATGCATACAACACATTCTCTTTCTCAAACACACCGGAATCCAACACTCCACCTCATGCAGAGGCTTTGAAAGAGAATATCATCACTATTTCTGAATAAAAAATATTGAGTAAAGTTTTGTTATCTCGCAATAAATGCGTAAATTTGCAAGCCATTACGACAGACGCGTCCTACCAACGCAGAGTTAACTAATTGAAAAATAATAAGATACATATAAAATGAAAAAAGACATTCATCCTTCAAACTATCGCGAAGTAGTATTCAAAGACATGTCAAATGAAGAAATCTTCATCACACGCTCTACTGTCGCTGCAAAAGAAACCATCGAAGTTGATGGCGTTACTTATCCGTTAGTAAAGCTCGAAATCACCAGCTCTTCTCACCCGTTCTACACCGGTAAGCAGAAATTGGTTGACACTGCAGGTCGCGTTGATAAGTTCATGAGCCGTTACGGTGACCGCCGCAAAAAATAATTTCGACTCAGTCCAAAATATCGCATAAGAAAAGGAGAACATTCTGGTGTTCTCCTTTTTTTGTATATAATCAAGACATTTTTTATAAAGTTCTTTAGAATGAAATTTTAGTAACATTCTGCATTTTCAAAATGTGCTTGATTTCAATGGATTGTAGTGACGCGATATCTATTTATAATTATAATTCAAAATGCATGATTCATAATGAGTTTTCAGTACTGATACTCCGTGAAATGAACCTGCGGAGAGTAGCGGGGATAACGTCAAGATGCAAGCTTGAAGAGCTTGCGGCACTTGGTACCTTGCGGAGTGGACTTGCCAAGCAAATCGGGATAACGTCAAGATGCAAGCTTGAAGAGCTTGCGGCACTCGGTACCTTGCGGAGTGGACTTGCCAAGCAAATCGGGATAACGTCAAGATGCAAGC
>JBJECR010000006.1:0-5063 GCA_051871275.1 Muribaculaceae bacterium
GAATCTACATAATTTAGACCTCAATAACGTTGCACTTCGTTTTGGAATCTACATTAGAATTTGCACTTTTTTGATAAAAATAATTGATTTTGGGGATTTTTTGTAAATATTGTTGTTGCAAAGAATGTTTTGTTTTCTTACCTTTGCACTACCCAAAACGAAAGTAGCAAATAAGCACTGAAATAAAGAAAAAGCACTATATAAAAACACAGGAAAAATGATTGTTACAATCGTAGTTTTATTTTTGATTGGTTACCTTGCAATTGCCCTTGAAAGACAACTGCGAGTTGACAAGTCTGCTATTGCTCTGTTGCTCGGTATGCTCCTATGGGTTGTATATACTATGGGTGCAGCAGAGATTGTTCCCAAAGTCAGCCTTGATGGTCTGGAAGCATTTGTGGCAGACAGCCCGCACCTAAAGGAAAAGTCACTTGCACAGCAGTGTCTTGACTATGTCCTTAATGTACAGCTTGTGGAATCGCTCGGAGAGATTATTCAGACTATTCTCTTCCTTATCGGAGCGATGACGATTGTGGAACTTATTGACGTTCACGGAGGTTTTTCCGTGATTACGGATAAGATTCGCACCAGAAACAAGAAAAAACTTCTCTGGGTGGTTTGTATCACCACGTTTATTTTCTCTGCCATTCTGGACAATATGACCACGTCTATCGTGATGATTATGCTTCTGCGTAAGCTCATAGCAAACAAGCGAGAGCGCTGGATTTACACTGCAATGATAGTTATTTCCGCTAATGCCGGAGGTGCATGGTCTCCTATTGGTGACGTTACCACTATCATGCTTTGGGTGAAAGGAAATGTGACTGCAGGAGCACTTATCAGCTACGTGTTGCTGCCGAGTATTGTTTCTCTGCTCGTGCCGCTGATTATCGTTTCAAGAAACATGAAAGGTAAACTTCCCAAACACGTAGAGGAAGTGAAAACAGACGACCCTATCACACGCCGCGAAAAAAAGACTATTCTTCTCCTTGGCGTGATAGGACTTCTCTTTGTGCCTGTGTTCAAGTCTATTACACACATGCCGCCGTTTGTGGGTATTCTCTTTGTGCTCGGTGTGCTGTGGACGTTTACGGAATGTTTTTACAATGGCAAACGTCTTGACCTTTCTCGTGAGCAGAGATTGCCTAAGGTTATTGCACGAATAGATATGCCGTCAATTCTCTTCTTCCTCGGTATTCTTATGGCGGTGTCCGTTCTCCAAGTGAGTGGAATTTTGGACACTACGTCAACTTTCCTTGATGAAAAAATTCACAATATATATGTTATAGACACTCTTCTGGGAATGTTATCTTCCGTGGTGGATAATGTGCCGCTTGTGGCAGGTGTGATGGGTATGTATCCTGTGGAACTGATAGCAGAACCGTCAACGTATGCTGCAAACTTTATGGTAGATGGTGCGTTCTGGGAATTTTTGAGCTATTGTGCCGGAGTCGGTGGTAATTTGCTTATCATCGGTTCTGCAGCCGGTGTTATCGCCATGGGACTTGACAAAATATCCTTTGGCTGGTATTTGCGTAAGTTTACCGGTGTGGCACTCATTGGTTACCTCTCCGGTGCGTTGGTCTATATCATAGAAGTTTGGTTGTTAAAATAAGATGCAAGTAGTTTACGAGGATAATCATATTATTATTGTCAATAAGTTGCCCGGCGAGATAGTGCAGGGCGACAAGACCGGTGACAAGCCTCTCTGCGAGATTGTGAAGGAGTGGATAAAGGAAAAATATGCCAAGCCGGGTAATGTTTTTCT
This sequence comes from Muribaculaceae bacterium, assembly GCA_051871275.1. Taxonomy (GTDB): domain Bacteria; phylum Bacteroidota; class Bacteroidia; order Bacteroidales; family Muribaculaceae; genus CAJUPY01. The sequence goes on from JBJECR010000006.1 coordinate 1,769, forward strand.
GGGTGTGGCTCACCGCTTGGACCGTCCCGTGGCAGGACTTGTGGTGTTTGCAAAAACGTCTAAGGCACTTGCTCGCCTTAATGAAATGTTTCGCAACGGTGATGTCCATAAAACCTATTGGGCGGTGACTGCAAACAAGCCGGAGCAAGATGAAGCCACGCTCACTCACTATCTCCACTCTATAGAAAAGAGCAATAAGACATACGTCTATGATTCTCCTCGAAGCAATACTAAAGAAGCAAAATTGCATTATAAACTCATAGCATCGTCTGAGAGATATTTTCTGCTGGAAGTAAACCTTCTCACGGGTCGCAAGCACCAAATTCGTGCACAGCTTTCCGCTATTGGTTGTCCTATAAAGGGCGACCTCAAATATGGGGCAAAGCGTAGCAATCCGGACGGTTCTATCTCGCTCCTTGCACGCAGAGTGCAGTTTATTCACCCCGTTTCCAAAGTGCTGATAAACGTTACGGCACCTGTGCCGGATGATACTCTATGGCAGGCACTTGAAGCGGCAGTAAAACAGACTCTAAGTTTATGAAAAAGAAAGATTTAAGAATAGTATTTTTAGGTACTCCGGAGTTTGCCGTGTGCAGCCTGGACAAAATATGCAAAGATGGCTTTAATGTTGTGGCAGTTGTAACTATGCCGGACAAACCTGCGGGTAGGGGACACAAAATGTTCCAATCGCCCGTAAAAGAATATGCCGTGCAGCACGGACTTCCCGTTCTTCAACCCGTAAACCTTAAAGATGAGGCATTTGTGGAAGAACTTCGCAGTTACAATGCTGATATATTCGTGGTGATAGCCTTCCGAATGTTGCCAAAGGTGGTTTGGACTATGCCACCGCTCGGCACTTTTAATTTGCATGCCTCTTTGCTCCCGGACTATCGTGGTGCCGCACCTATAAACTGGGCTGTGATAAATGGTGAAAAACGTACCGGAGTCACAACTTTCTTCCTCAAGCATGAAATAGACACGGGTGATATTATCTCACAGCAAGCTATTGACATTGCAGACGATGAAAACGTGGGTTCCGTTCACGACAGGCTTATGACTCTTGGTGCAGACCTTACTTTGGAAACTCTGAACAGCATTATTGCAGGGACGCTCAAAACTATTCCGCAGGACGATTTGCTGAAAGGTGCAGAGCCTAAGCCGGCACCAAAAATCTTTAAGGAAACCTGCAAATTGGATTTCACGAAACCCGTAATTGAAATTTACAACAAAATTCGCGGACTTTCGCCATACCCTGCATCATACGTGGATATTTGCGACGACGCTACTCCGGAACCTCGCCAACTCAAAATTTTTAAGGCTGTTATTGTAGATAAGTCTGCAAATAATAATCCCGGTGAAATAAGTATTGCAAACGACCGTCTCTTTATTGATGCTCCGGACGGTACACTGGAAATTCTGGAACTCCAGATTCAAGGCAAGAAAAAAATGTCTGCCTCGGATTTTATTCACGGTGCTAAATTAGTGAATCCAAAACTGACGTAATAGAAGAAATATGAGACTTTCCGCCTTGATTTTTACCTTGTCTGTTCTGCTCCAGCTGAATGCTACTCAGCGTACGGATTCTCTCATGTCCGAACTTAAAAACGCATTGGAGCAGAGAGACGTTTTTGTTGCACAAAAGCTTGAAAAAATCAGTAATTTTCATCTTGAGGCGGACAGTGCCGTAAGCCTTTACGATAAGTTTGAGGCAGTGGGGCATTTGCTTGATGAATATAGGTCGTTTAATTCAGACTCAGCTATGAAAATGTGCGAGGAACGTTTGAAAATCGCACAACTCATTGGTGACCCGAAACTGATAGACAATGCAAAACTGAATATTGCGGAAATTCTCTATAATACGGGTATGTACATGGAGGCTTTCGACCTTATGGACGACATTCCCTCCGGTCGTCTGCCGGAATATTTGTTGCCGTATTATTTTCACTTGCATCGCACCGTGTATGGCTTGCTGCGTGACTATTCCATCAGGCAAGTGGAAATAGACCGCTACAGTAGCCTCACAGATGCTTATCGCGATTCTATCATCAGCGTAAATCCTCCAGGCTCTATTGCATACGTGATTACAATGGCAGACAAACTTAATTCCCAAAACAAGTATCAAGATGCCATAAACGTGATTGAGGATTATTTCAATTCCGGCAACTGCTCGGACCACGACCGTGCCATTTGTGCTTATAGCCTTGCTAAGTCTTATCAGAGCCTCGGTGATACTATAGGCTATAAAGAGCAACTTATAATATCTTCAATTTCCGATGTCCGCTCTGCAATCCGTGAATACGTGTCACTGCGTGAACTTGCCTTTCTCCTTTACAGTGAGGGAGAAGTGAAAGATGCGTATCAATTTCTGCAAATAGCCATGGACGATGCTGTGAAATGCAATGCCAGAATACGCGTGCTGGAGATAAACAAGGTGTTCCCTATTGTAAACAAAGTCTATTACGATACTATTCACGCACAGCAAACTCGTCTCCGCTGGGCTTTGGCTGCAATCAGCATTTTGCTGATAATCTTGATTATCACTATGGTGTATCTTTACAAGCAGATGCAGCGAGTGGCACAAGCAAGGAAAGAAATAGAGGTCGTGAATGATAGTTTGCGTAAACTCAATGCGGAGCTCACGGACTATGTGGAAAAACTCCGTCAGGCAAACAATTCCATTGAGGAACATTCAAGGCTCAAGGAAGCATACATCGCACAATACATGGAGCAGAGTTCAGACTATATAGACAAGATGGACCGTTACCGTATGGCTCTCAGAAACCTTGTAAGTTCAGGAAAAATTACGGAACTCACAAAAGAACTGAAATCCACCACTTTCCTTGATGACGAGCTTAAATCTTTCTATCAGAGTTTTGACGAAACGTTCCTCCGCTTGTTCCCTACCTTTGTGGAAGACTTTAATAAACTGCTCCTCCCGGGACAGGAAATAATACCAAAAAAGCCAAAGCAACTGAACACGGAATTGCGTATTTTTGCCCTTATCCGCCTCGGAATTACAGACAGCACCAAAATCTCCGGCTTCCTCCGTTATTCCCTTTCCACTATATATAATTACCGCACTAAAGTACGCAATAAAGCTTCCGGAAACCGTGATACCCTTGAAGAAGAACTAATGAAAATAGGGTAATCAAATCGGCGTAGCAAATCGGCATAACATCAAGATGCAAAATCGGAGATTTTCAGAATTTGGTAATCAAGTGTCTTGTGTATCAAATTTGGATAACATCAAGATGCAAAATCGGAGATTTTCAGAATTTGGTAATCAAGTGTCTTG
>JBJECR010000006.1:5163-5300 GCA_051871275.1 Muribaculaceae bacterium
TGTATCAAATTTGGATAACATCAAGATGCAAAATCGGAGATTTTGCGGCAATTTGTTAACTTTTATCTTTGCACCGTATTTGATTGTTAACTAAAAATGTTTAAATTTGTAAAAAAATAAAGACAGGGCGGTGAACT
>JBJECR010000007.1:0-22901 GCA_051871275.1 Muribaculaceae bacterium
CAATTGAAAATCAGATGTGATTTTTTTCAAGCCCTATAAAGCGACGAAGTCAGGACTCGCCCCTGATTTTTTAATCATTTTTTTGTCTTCTGTTGTGGATAATATATTCGCCATTTTGTCGCTATTTATGCCTAAATGCGTGAAATTTAGACATTTATTGAATTTGATTTGCATAATTGGTAAAAAAGTGTTAACTTTGCACCCGAAAAACAATCATACTTATATCAATAGGTACTATTTAATGTCTAATTTTAAAGTTTATTGAAATGAACGCAGAATTAATTGGAACTTGGGCAGGTGAAGTTTGGAATGCCCTCAACGAAGGTGGTGAACTTAGCCTCAAAGCTCTTAAGAAAGCTACTAAACTCAAAGATAAAGAAGTTTACGCTGCTCTTGGTTGGCTTGCTCGCGAAGGCAAAGTTAACATCACTGTAAACGCTGAAGACGCTAAAGAACTCAATATCGTTCTCGCATAAGCGTAGCGTTTTTTCTTGAATTGAAATGCGGCTCTACGGAGCTTGTAACCTGATACGACGTTGCACATCTTTTTCGGTGCGGCGTTTTTTTGTATCTTTACGCACGAAAATTACACATTATAAATGAAAGCATATCTTTTTAATCCGGAAAATGACCTTGCATTAGCGGCTGGTACGGCAAACTATACTCCGCCCAAAAATGCCATGCTGCTTAGCCTCTGCGGCTCACTGTTACCGCTGTGGTACGCTGATGCCGGTGATTTTGTGCTTTCAAAAAATGCAAATGCGGAATGGCTTGCACATATTTCAGACTCTTTTGGAATTGATGTGAATGTGGCTGATACATTGCCCGCAGATGTGCAGTGCGTGCCATGGGGATGGTCACACTATGCTGCGGCAAAGTTTTGCTCAGCAGGCGTAAGCGGTGATTTTTTGCCGTCAAAAGTCTCGCTGGAAAAAATGAAAGAACTGAGCCACAGGCGAATCACTATTGACGTGGTGAAACGTCTGAAAAACCGTGGTATTGAGGTTTCAAAAGAGCCTTTTGAAGCATACACGGCAGAGGATATTCGCACATTTGTGGCAAATCAGCACGGCAACGTTTATTTTAAGTCACCGTGGTCCGGTGCGGGTAGGGGAGTGGCATCATCGTCATCTATGAGCGGTGAGGAATTTATTCGCCGTTGTGAAGGCATAATCGGCAAGCAAGGTAGCGTACTCCTTGAGCCTGAAGTGAACAAAATTCGTGATTTTGCCATGCTTTTCCGTGCAGAAAACGGTGAGGTGAAATTTATGGGTTTGTCGCTATTCAGAAACGAAGGCAATGCTTATAGCGGAAATATTCTTTTGCCGGATTCCGAGATTTTTGACATTCTTTCAGGCTATGTAGGAAAGGAATCTCTATCAAACCTTATAGAAACACTTCCAAGCGTTTTATCTGAGATTATCGGAGATGTTTACAACGGCTATTTCGGCGTGGATATGATGATTTTCCGGGATGAAAACGGGTATCACATAGATGTTTGCACGGAAGTGAATCTGCGAATGACTATGGGAGTGGTGTCTTGGTTATGGCGAGAAAAATTCCTTGCCCCGAGAGTAAAAGCACATTTCTCCGTAAATTATGGCACAACCTTAAAAGATACAGCAATCATCAGTAACGGCAAACTTCTTTCCGGCACCCTGAACCTTGTGCCGCCCGGTCAGCCTTTCTGCATAGCAGTGGAAACAATTCCGTGATTTTCTTGCAATATAAGTGGAGCGGAAACGTTAATATAGTGATGACAGAAGCGAAAATATTAACCGTAGTAATTCCCGTTTATAACCGGGCAGACATTGTGGGGCGAACCTTGCAATGCCTGTCGGAGCAAGATACGCGTGATTTTGCTCTGATACTTGTGGATAATAATTCGCAAGACGATTCGCTGAAGGTGTTGCAAACGTGGAAAAATGAGAATCCGGACATTGATTGCACTATTCTCACGGAGAAAACACCGGGTGCAGCTGCCGCACGCAACTGCGGACTCCGCAATGTCACTACGGAGTATGTTCTCTTTTTTGATTCCGATGATGTGATGTTTCCGGAGCATTTGTCATCAATAATCAAATCTGTTTCAGATTTCAGTCACCCGGATATAATCGGTTGGGACGGACTTCAGGAGCTCGCAGGAGGAAAAACTCGTACTGTGAAGTTTACTACGAGAAATATGGTGCGTAATCACCTCGTTCTTAGTATTTTATCTACATATAGGTATGCTGCTAAAACGGAATTGGTCAGGAGAGTGGGTGGCTGGAATGAAGAACTGACAATCTGGGACGATTATGAACTGGGAATCCGCCTTCTTGCTGCAAATCCTACGGTGAAATATCGTGAGGGTAAGCCGCTTGTGAAGAGCTTTTATACAGATGAATCTTATACTTCCACTCATTTGTCTGACAAGCAAGAGAATGTGGAAAAATGCCTTGATGAAGTGGAAAAAACTGTGAAAAAGCATTTTGAGAATTTTCTTCCGTGGGTGGACTATCGCCGTGCCGTTCTTGCTGCTTTTTACGACCTTGAAGGCGATAAAAGTAATGCCGAAAGACTTCTAAACGAGGCTTGCAGGAGTGTTACACCCCCTGCGATAGTTAAAACGCTCTATCATTGGCATCACATTTTTGGTAGGGGTGCTTGGATTATAGCACGAATTCTATTTGCTCTTTCAGGTAAAAAATGTTGATGAGTTCCGAAACGGCTGTTTCCGAAACGGCTGTTTCGTAACTGCAAAATAATGGATAATAATGGATGAAAAACAAAAGAGGCGACATCATGTTGATGTCACCCCTTTTTGAATTAACTATATGGTAAAAATTATGCTTTGTAGAGGTTAACGTCAGCAGGATTGAAAGAAGCGATGAAAGAGCTGTGCTTTTCAACTTCAGCTTTAGCGAAGTTTACATAGACCTTTGCACTCTTAGTCATAGACTCTGAGCCATAGCGGCTTGCGTCTGTAACGAGGAGGTAGCTCATCACCAAGTCACCTGCCATTTCCACGAGGCGGCGAGCAACGAAAGAAGTGTATTCAGGGTCGTTCACTTCGTTAACGGCAGCAACTGCAGCCTGATATTTTTCCAGCATAGCCTTGATGGTTTCTTTCTGTGCTGCGAGTTCTTCAGACACCGGCATCTTGTCGTATTCTTCAAAGAGTACGTTGTAGCTACCTGTAGTGACGTGACCGATAGCGGCTACCACCTGGAGCTGAGTTGTACCTTCGTAGATTGAAGTGATACGAGCGTCACGATAGATACGTTCGCAGGCATAGTCTTTCATGAAACCGGAACCACCGTGGATTTGGATAGCGTCGTATGCATTTTGGTTGCAATATTCGCTACCAAGACCTTTAGCAAGTGGAGTGAGGGCAGAAGCAAGCTTGTTGTAAGCCTTCATTTCAGCACGTTCTTCCGGTTCGAGTTTGCGTTCTTTAGCGATATCTTCAAGTGCTTTGTAAACGTCAACGTAGCGTGCTGTTTCGTAAAGCAAGCAGCGAGAAGCGTCGAGTTTAGCTTTCATAAGAGCAAGCATTTCATAAACAGCAGGGAATTCAATGATTGCTTTTCCGAACTGCATACGTTCTTTTGCATAGCCGAGAGCTTCACGATAAGCAATTTCACTTACACCTACGCTCTGTGCTGCGATACCGAGACGAGCACCGTTCATAAGTGCCATGACGTACTTGATAAGACCCATTTTGCGTGAGCCGCAGAGCTCTGCTTTAGCGTTTTTGTAAACGAGTTCGCAAGTTGGAGAGCCTTTGATACCCATTTTGTTTTCAATGCGACGAACAGTTACACCGCCTTGGCGTTTGTCGTAGATAAACATTGAAAGACCGCGAGCGTCTTTAGAACCTGCTTCAGAACGAGCGAGTACGAGGTGAATATCGCTGTCACCGTTTGTGATGAAACGTTTTACACCGTTCAGTCTCCAAGTGCCGTCTTCGTCTTGCGTTGCTTTGAGCATTACGGACTGGAGGTCTGAACCTGCATCAGGCTCCGTAAGGTCCATAGACATTGTTTCGCCTTGGCATACGCGTGGAATAAAGCGAGATTTCTGGTCTTCATCACCAAACTCGTAGAGAGTTTCAGCACAGTCCTGGAGACCCCAGAGGTTTTCAAAACCTGTGTCTGCACGGCTAACGATGTCGGCAGCCATAATGTAAGGAGTGATAGGGAAGTTAAGTCCGCCAAAACGACGTGGCATAGCCATACCCATAAGTCCTGCTTGGCGGCAAGCTTCAAGGTTACGCTGTGTGCCGTCTGCATATATTACACGACCGTTTTCTACGCGAGGACCTTGGTGGTCAACTTCTTCAGCATTGCTTGCAATGATGCCGCCGCAAAGGTCACCAACAATTTCAAGCACTTTGTCGTAGTTGTCCATAGCATCGGCAAAGTCTGTTGGTGCGTAGTCAAACTGTTCTGCATCAGAATAGTTACGTTCTTTAAGTGCTACGATTTTCTCCATCAAAGGGTGGGAGAGGTGTAGCTTGAGGTCAGGGTTGTCTGTATAAAAGTTTGCCATGATTGTCTGTTACTTGGAGTTTTTCTTGTAATACTTAATGAGTTTTGGCACAACGTCTTCTACATTTCCTGTGATGACGTAATCTGCGATGGTGTTGATAGGAGCGTTCGGGTCATTGTTGATAGAAATGATGATAGAACTTTCCTGCATACCTGCAATGTGCTGGATTTGTCCGGAAATACCGCAAGCGATATAGAGTTTAGGACGTACTGTTACGCCTGTTTGACCAATCTGGCGGTCGTGTTCCGTGAATCCTGCGTCAACAGCTGCACGAGATGCACCAACTTCACCACCGAGGGTTGCTGCGAGGTCGTGGAGGAGCTGGAAGTTTTCTTTGCTTCCTACGCCGTAGCCGCCGGCAACGATGATAGGTGAGTTTTTAATGTTGATTTTGGATTTTTCAATGTGGCGGTCGATGATTTCAACTACGAAATCCGTGTCTGCTACATATTTTTTAGCATCAAGGTTGATAACTTCGCCCTTGTGGTTTGCGTCAAAGATTTCTTTACGCATCACGCCTTCACGAACTGTTGCCATCTGTGGGCGACATTCCGGGTTTACGATTGTTGCCACGATGTTACCGCCGAATGCAGGACGGATTTGATAAAGGAGGTCTTTGTATTCTTTGCCTGTTTTAGGGTCTGTGTGGTCGCCGATTTCGAGTGAAGTACAGTCTGCGGTAAGTCCGCTGTGCAAGCAGGAAGAAACGCGTGGACCAAGGTCACGACCGATGCAAGTGGCACCCATAAGGCAAACCTGAGGTTTGATTTCCTTGAAAAGGTTGATGAGCACTGCTGCGTGAGGGTTTGATGTATAAGGGTAAAGGCGAGCGTCTTCCACTTTATAGACAACGTCTGCACCGTATGGGAAAACTTGGTTTTCAATACCGTCAAGTTTGTCACCCACTACGATTGCTTCAAGTTTCACGCCTAAACGAGTTGCTAATTGACGACCTTTGGTCAAAAGTTCAAGGCTGACATCGGCAACTCTGCCATCTTCAAATTCGCAATATACGATTAAATTGTTGTTATCAGACATAGGAGTTATTTTTTTATTGTTGGTCAACCGTTGAGATTAGCCAATGGTGTGATTAGTGATTAATTCTTTGATGAGGTTTTCCAGCTGCTCATCGTTGTTTTCCAGTTGGAGGCTTTCTTTTGCAGTGAATACTACGTTTTCAATGCCTTTAACTTTTGTAGGAGAACCTGCCATACCGATTTGTTCAGGGTCTGCTTCCACGTATGCTGCACTCCATTCCGGAATGTTGAGGTATTCGCGTGCATTGACGAATGCTTGCTGCTCTTCGCTGAGTTTAGCTTTTTCTGAAGTGGAAACGGCACGTTTGTACTTGATAAGTCGCTGTGCGTTGCGTGGGCGACATTCAGCAGCGGAACCGTTAACGGTTACAACGCAAGGAAGCGGAGATTTCACTGTTTCCACGCCGGATTCAAGGCGGCGGCGAACAGTTACGAATCCGTCTTTGAGGTCAAGGATTTCTTCAGCGTAAGTAACTTGTGGCAATCCTAATTTTTCTGCAATCTGTGGACCTACTTGTGCAGTATCACCGTCAATAGCCTGGCGACCGCCGAGGATAATGTCGTAGTTTTCAATTTTCTTTACTGCTTGTGCAAGTGAGTAAGACGTAGCAAGTGTATCGGCACCTCCGAGAACACGGTCTGTAAGTACTATACCGTCGTCTGCACCGCGGAAAATAGCTTCGCGAATCACTTCAGCGGCACGTGGAAGTCCCATAGTCAAAATTGTTACTTTAGAACCCGGGTTTGCGTCTTTGAGGCGGAGTGCCTGTTCAAGTGCGTTAAGGTCTTCCGGGTTGAAGATAGCGGGGAGCGCGGCTCTGTTTATTGTGCCATCTTCTTTCATTGCATCTTTTCCTACATTACGGGTGTCAGGCACCTGTTTTGCAAGAACTACGATGTTTAGACTCATAATTATTTACTTTTTAATTTATTTGGTTTTACTTTTATATTTTTTCAAAATATATTTCGCAGTTTAGAGTGCAAAGTTACTAATTTTTCGTCATTTATTCAAAAATGTTGTTCTTTATTCACTGTTTTGAAATATTAAAAACTTTAAACGGGGCTTGAGGTGGTGAGTATATAAAGCAAAAATTGGCAAAGTCATATACGACTTAGCCAATTTTTGTGTATTGGGGAGATATATTCTTATCCCACAGGTAGCGGCATCGTCTTCGCCGCTGCCGCAACCCGGGGTTAACCGATTGCCGCAAGCTCTCCAAGCTTGCACCTTGGTGGTATCCCGGTTCGCTTGGCAGGTTCACTAGGGATGCCGTGGCATGCCACGTCACTACAAGCTGGTGATATCCCTGTTCGCTTGGCAGGTTCACTAGGGATGCCGTGGCATGCCACGTCACTACAAGCTGGTGATATCCCGGTCTGCCAGGCAGGTTAGCTTCCGATTGCCGCAAGCTCTCCAAGCTTGCACCTTGGGAGAGTTTTATTTTCCTTGGTGCTCGTAAGTAAGCGTGAGGGTAGGCTGGTCACAAACTTCAGGTGCACCGAAGTATTGGATAGGACCCGGATAAACGTACTCTGTGTTGAGGGCCCATTTTTCACGTTTTGCTTCAAAGCGACGGAATGGCTCACCATCAAGGCGAACGAGTGCTTTTTGGATAACGGGTTTCATTTTACCGTTACGGCGTTCCATATTCATCATCATAGTTACAGGAATACCACCGGCACGCCATTGTACAGACGGTTTGTTAAGTCCGCGGAGTGATGACATATAGCCTGTTACACCTGCATTGATGAGGCAAGAAGCGTTGAATCCGAGTGCGTAGCAATAGTCGGCATCAAAGTTTGATGGGTCTGCACAGCGTCCTTCGTAGCCGAAGAAGTGGTGGAGTGCAGAGAATTTGCCGTTGTATTTGCCTTCCGCTTTGAGTTCTGCAAGGCGTTTTGCAACCATTTTGCTGAGGAGCTTTTCTGTTTCAATGAGTGAAACTTGAACGTTTCCGTGAGGGTCGCGGTCTAAGCAGAGCTGGCGAGCAACGTCGGCAGGAAGAGCGTTGATAGTTTCAAGATTTTCCTTTGAAAGGTGAGCGAGAATCCATTCAACTTGATTTTCAGCAGCAACTTGTGCAAATTCTTTGCCTGTTTCGCTGTCTTCTGCGAGGAGGTCGTTCAGCTGAGAGATGAGAGCCTTGATAGCCGGAACAAATTCAATAAGTCCTTCAGGGATAAGCACAGTACCGAAGTTTTTGCCTGCTTCTGCACGGCGAACAACGATGTCTGCGATATAGTTTACGATATCAGGGAGTGACATTCCTTTAGCTTCCACTTCTTCTGAAATGATACAGATGTTTGGCTGAACCTGGAGTGCACATTCAAGTGCGATGTGTGAGGCGGAGCGTCCCATAAGTTTGATGAAGTGGTAATATTTCTTAGCGGAGTTGCAGTCACGCTGGATATTACCGATAACTTCTGAATAAACTTTTGTTGCGGTGTCAAAACCGAAAGAAGTTTCGATGTATTCGTTTTTGAGGTCACCATCAATAGTTTTCGGGCAACCGATAACTTGTACGCCTGCATTTTTAGCCTTGTAGTATTCTGCAAGGATAGCTGCATTTGTGTTTGAGTCGTCACCACCGATGATTACGAGGGCAGTGATGCCGAGCTGGCGGAGGATAACGAGACCGCTTTCAAAGTCTTCTTCTTTTTCAAGTTTTGTACGTCCTGAGCCGATGATATCAAAACCGCCGGTGTTGCGGTATTCGTCAATGATATCAGCAGTGAGTTCAACGTAATTGTGTTTGATGAGTCCGTCCGGTCCCATAAGGAAGCCGTAAAGGCGGCTGTCACGGTGAATTTTCTTGATACCGTCAAAAAGACCGCTGATTACGTTGTGTCCGCCCGGAGCCTGACCACCTGAAAGGATTACACCTACGTTAATAGGTTTGTTTGATGCCGGTGTTGTACGTTTTTCAAACGTTAATTCCGGAAGACCGTAAGTGTTTGGAAAAAGTTTTTTGATTTCTTCTTGGTCTGCAACAGATTGTGTTGCTTCACCTTCAACTACTTGTACGGCACCTGTCAAAACTACAGGGAGTTTTGGCTGGTAAGCTGCACGTGCTTTCTGTAAAGCGCTTTTTTTCATTATTGTATGCGTTATGAAGTTATGTGTGATTTATACTTATTGGAATTTGCAAATATTTCCGCAAAGTTAGCGATTTTTTTTGAAAAATGCGTACTTTTGTGCTATGTTTTTTGATTGAATTTTATGACGGACAAAAAAGATAATAACACGGAAATAAAAGATGCCCCTAAGTTATGGCGACTTTCGTTGCAGAATCTCAACTGTTTTGAGGAGGTTTGGGGTATAAAACTCACGGTTAAGAGGATTGTGATGATTGCTGTGGTGGCACTTTTTGCGGCTATTGTCACAGGCATAGCTGTGGTGGCTTTCACTCCTGTGAAATCGCTCCTCCCGGGATTTATAAAGAGCGATGAACGAGAGTCTTATGAAAATCTTTCGCTTAAAGTGGATTCTCTCTCCACTGTGGCGGCTATTCAAAACGACTATTTGGAAAACATCGTTGCCATAATGTCGGACAGCATTGAGACGGTGATTCCGGAAATGCGGCGTGACAGTGTGAACGTGCTGACAGCGGACTCCATTTTGCCTACGTCTGAAGCGGAACGCAAATTTGTGAAACAGTATGAGCAGCGACAAAAATATAATCTCTCCGTTCTTTCACCGATAGCGGCGGAGGGTATGACCTTTTTTGTGCCTGTGGTAGGAGCAAAAGTGCAGAGTGAAACAGCGGCAAACAAGGGCGTTACACTCGTAGCGGCACTAAATGCACCCGTGTCCTCTATTTATCGCGGAACGGTTGTGGCACAGTACTATGTTCCAAATTCCGGCATTGCCGTTATTGTTCAGCATCCGCAAGATTTCTTGTCCGTTTATATAGGGCTTTCTGCAGTGTATGTGTCTGTGGGTGATAAGGTTAATGCAGGTAGTCGCCTTGGTGCAATGTCTTCAAGCAGGCATCTGCTCACGTTAGAGCTTTGGCGGAATGGCACGGCACTCAATCCACTGGAATATATTCCATTCTAATCCGTCATAGCTGTCTCATTCTGCAAGGCTTCACCGTGTTTTTTGGGAACATAAATAGCGTAACGTTCATCAGAAACGGCGAGTTCAAGTTCCTCATTCAGCATTTTTGCCATTTTGCTGTCCGGAGAACTGCTACTGCAAACAATACTGTAAATCACTAAAACAGAAGTGGACTTTTTATTATCCCTTATCTGATTCTTGATTCGTGCTACATATTCGTCGTTATCAAACGATATTTCAGCCCAATCATGTCGCCGAACTTTGTCAATAGCATTGAATTCCAATTCAAAATAAAAGAGACCTTCGTTTCTGCAAACAACAATATTATGTTCAGACATTCGCGGTGTGAAATTGACGTATATTTCATCTATCATTTTGCAATCTTCCGGTGTGCAGTGTATGCCCTTTAATTTGCCTTGAGATATAACGGAGGTTTGTTCTGCAGGAGTACCAAAATAGAAGTTCTGCCCCATATATAGAATGGTGCAAGCAAATATAATGATACACATGCAAGTACCGAATAAAAATTTACGTTTGTTTATATAAGGGTAATAAATAGAAAATGCAATGGGTATTGCAGTGTATGACAGGTATTTAGAAATGCCGACATTGCTGCCGAGCATTGGTATTGTGGAAAGAATTATCAGTGCGATAGTTGCCAATCCTTTGCCGGACCTTAGATTTTTGCGGAATTTTATCAGCATGGCAAGTTCTATAAAAATTATTACGGATATCCAAGCCATTCCATTTAAATATTGAAAATCAACCATTTTCTTGTTTATATGCAAAATCATAAGTCCTGTAAAGAGTATGCTTAAACAGAAATATATCCACTTGTTTTTTATATTTTTTGTTGCAAAGTAAAAAACCGCATAAATAAGGCAGAGTTTCAGGGTGTGATACAAATATACTATGTAATAATACACGATATACGTACTATGTGCGGAAATAAGGTTCGCTTTCAAGTAAGAAGCATACTCAAATAAACTGCCATACATCACTATCAAGGCACCAATAATAATTGCAAGTGAAATTACTAAGAAAAGAGCAATATCTTTTGCTTTTTGCTTTAGTGTATCATCGGATTTCCATAAAATCAGAGCCGGAATGAATGCCAAAGATGCAACAGATGGAATTCTACAAAGTGTGGCAACTGCAGCTAAAACGGCACAAAGAACCAAGTATTTCTTTTTGCCTGTTTCAAAAAATTCAAGTGTGGAAATAACCAGTATTGTGACAAAAAGCATGGTTTGTCTGTCCCAGCCGATAAGAGTTATGTTGAGGTTTCGTATTGTCAGTAAGGTAAGTATAGAACAAAGAATGAGCGAAATATTTATTTTGCCTGTTTTTTTAGCAAAGTACCAGCCGGAGAGCATAATACTCAGCATTGTGTAGCAAAAAGCCACATATCTCAGTTTGAGTATTTGATAGTCAAAAAGACGATTGGTAATGCTGTCCATAATGGCAGTGAGAGGAGCCAGCGGACTGTTTTTATAGTCCAGAGAGTTAAGAATCTGGTATGGTTCATCAGAGTAGTTTATAAAGTACCTGAGCATGTATCCGGCAACAAGTACGGAAGATATAAATGCCAATACGCAGAGTGCCGTCCATATATACGGTGTATATTTTGTTGTTTTACTTTGTTCCATAATATTTACTTTGTGAAAATTGCGAAATATTCGTTTTTGTACTGCAAAGATAGTGAATTACACAGCAATTGAGACATTTTCGTGTCAAATACCTGCTCCTTTCGGAAATATGCTCCTTCTCCTCTATAAATGTAAAGCACTGAAACGCCCTTTTGGGAAGCTATTTTTTCAGCGATGTGCTTAACATATTCCTCGTCGTTGAAAAAATCGTTTTCGTCCCAATTATGCCGCAAAAAATCGTTTTTATATGCAAATTTCCATTCAAAAAAGTATCTGCAAAAACGGGGTGCTATCACTATTATGTCTTCCCTTGCATACTCTTCTGCCACTTGAACTATGGTATTGACGTATTCCGCTCTTTCCGGTGTGGTGTAAATGCCGGACACAGGTTCAATATCCATTTTGACACTCAAATCCGGATAACCTTTGTCTTGAAAAGTGTGGAAATAAGCTCCAACGAGTGTACTCCAAACAAACGGCACTATTGCAGTGCTCAAGCCTAATTTATAGCCGGAACTGATTTTGCAGGGATACAAGGCGAGCAATAGGGGAATTGCCGGAAATATAAAGTATTTCGTGAATCCTACATTGCTTCCTGCTATTGGAACGAATGAAAGCATTATGAGCAGAGTCACATTTCCCATAGCTGCATATTCTTTCTCTCTCCACAAAGAATAGACGGAAGAGAGTTCGGCAAAAAACAAAATTGCAAACCAATAAACCGTGGTGCCGGATATTGAATTATAATGGTCTATCAGTAGCACAGCCACAATAAAAAACACAATTTTTGCCCATGTTTTACGTATGAATGTAATGCTTATAATGCACGATAGAAATGTCATATAAATGGTTGATGATGCATTGTAGCAGTTGCCGAGAAAACATCTGAAAAGGGTGTGAAAACTGTGGTCTGACGGAATATTTGATTTTATATAACCTATATATGATGATATACTTCCATACATCATAATTATTGCCAAATACACAATCACAATTACTGTGGCAGTGTAAAGTGCAGCAAACATTATTCGTAATTTAATCGGGTATCGTTTTTGAAACAATAGCACTACGGCGGCAACGGGCATCACTGCAACGTTTGGCGCTCGGCACAAAATAAGTATCGCAGAGGTTACAGCAAGAAAAAGAATCTCTGTGATTATTTTGTGCTTGCCGAGTGTGAGAAGTTGGATGGTGATTATTGTAAGGAGTAGGGTGGTTTGCCTGTCCCAGCCGATAAGTGAAAATTGCTCGTCAATCGCAGAAAAGAGCACTATTGCCGCACATGTCACAATAGTGAGGTTTTTCCTTTTTGTTTTGCAGTACAGGAAAGTGCCGGCGAGCAGTATGGCGAGAATATTGTAAGTCCAAGTGATATATCTCATATTCAGCAGATTATATCCGCATATAGTGTTTGTGAGATTGTCCCATATTGCAGTCAAAGGAGCAAGAGGGCTTGTCTTATAATCGAGTGAGTTAAGTGCCTGGTATGATTCATCTGCAAGATTTAGTCCATACTTCCGCAGGTAATAACTGAAAACAATAGTAGCCAAAAGCAACACGAAAGATACTGCCGTTAAAACTGTTGAATCGGCATTGCACTTGGCAATATTGTTTGCATTACTATTCATTCAAAACTATTCCTTACTTGTGAAAATTGCGTACCTGTCTTTTTTAACGGCAAGATTTAGTTCGGATTCAAGCATTTGTGACATCTTGGATTCGTATGGCTTGTTACTTTCTTCCCAAAAATAAGTTTTGTAAAGATATAAAACGGCTACGTCCTGCTTGCTGTCTTCTATTTTATTGCTGATATAATCAACATATTTTTCTTCATTAAATCTATTGTAGTCCATGTAGTCGTGTCGCAAGTATTCATTGCGGCAATCATATATCCACTCAAAGAAGAAACGGTCTATGTATGAACCTGCAACAATTATTTTGCTGTCTTTGTATTCCGCTAAATCCGCACGTATTTCTTCAACATGACTTGCCCATTTGGGATTGGCGTAAACGCCTTGTATGGGGTGAAAATCGAAAACGGCAGTGCGTTTTGTGTAATTTCTTGTTTGATGTATCACTTCATTATCTTTAAGTTCTAAGACAGGAACTAAAACAAAAGTTGCTACAATAATTACACTCACAATTTTCATCCATCTGTTTATGGCAGGTAATGAATAAAAAATAATTATAGGCAAGAATGGAATCAGTAGCAATTTCTTTAATGCCATATTGCTTCCAATAGTAGGCAAAAGTGCAAAAGCGAATATTGTAATAAACACTATTGAAAGCGAGCCTTTTTCCTTAAAATTACGATACCACCCGGAAATAAAAAGGCAGAAAATAGAAGAAATAAGCAATCCTTCAACAGGAGAGAAAATTTGATTTTTTCTGAATCTGATATCATACAATAATATGAGTGAAAAAATAATGGCGAAAAGCAGAGTGAAATACCACTTTGTGCAAAATTTCTTTGATACCAGATAAATGGCAAAAAGCTGTAAAGATACAAGCGTTATACTGCAAAATCTTAAAAAATACTCAAATAAAATATAAATGGCTTCATGCTTGGGAATGAGGTTTGTTTGCACGGAAAGCAGATAATTGCCGATGCTTCCATACGCGGCATAGATAAACATTAAAATGAGTCCTGCTGATATGAAAAGAAAAATTGATATATCCCTCAGCCGATATTTCAGGGAAAGATTCTTCTTAAATAAAATTATGCAGGCTATAATAGGAAATACTGCAATATTGGGAATTCTGCAAAGACAATCAACTGATGCAAAAAATGCGGTAATGGCAAGTAGCCAAATGTTCCCTTTTTCCAAATAATATAAAAAAGACACAAGGCATAATGCCGTAAACAGCACTGTCTGTCTGTCCCACCCAATCCAATTATACATGTCGGAAATTAAAAACAAAAGGGTGGAGAAAGAACAGAGTAAAAGTGATAAATTAAGTTTTTTTGTATGTGTGTAAAAGTAGATGCAACCGGAAAAAACGGCAAGAATATTGTACCCAAATGCCACATATTTCATTTTCAGATATTCGTATCCGCAGAGGCTGTTTGTGAAATGGTCCAAAATGGCAGTGAGCGGTGCGAGAGGACTATTATGGTAGTCCATGGAATTCATTATCTGGTATGGCTCGTCAACAGGATAAAAACTGTATTTGAGGAGAGAAAAGCAAAATGCTATTGATGCTGCGAGCAATGCAAAACAAGAAACTGTTTTTAATACTCGGAATGTTTTTGTGTTTGATAAATCTGTGTATGTCATATTTTGTATTACTCTGCTTCCTTACTTGTGAAAATTGCGTACTTGTCTTTTTTAACGGCGAGATTTAGCTTGGATTCAAGCATTTGTGACATCTTGGATTCGTAAGTATTGCTACATTCTTTCCAATAGTATGACTTATAGAGGTACAGTATGGCTACATCTTGTTTGGTGTCTTTGATTTTGTCCGCAACGTAGTCGATATATTTTTCCTCATTGAACCTATTGCAATTCTCAAAATCGTGGCGGAGGTATTCATTGCGGCAATCGTATATCCATTCAAAGAAATATCGGTCCGTATAAGTTCCGACAACGAGAATTTTATTGTCTTTGAAATTCTCCAGGTCTTGTCTGATTTCATTTATTTGGCACCCGCATTCAGGATTGACATATAGCCCATTTGCAGGGTAAAAATCAAGTTGGTATGTGCGTTGGGTGACGTTTGTCCGGCTATTTCCGCTAATGTTTATCACACTGTCTGCTATAATAAGCAATGACGAAACGATAATAATGAATGAGGTTATAATAAATGCTTTATTGATGAGTGGCTTTAGTAAATACAAGAGAATTGGGAATACGGAGTAGGACAAATACTTTTGTAATCCGGTGTTACTCCCCAAAATTGGAGTGAAAGAAACAAGAACTATCGCAATGACAATGACTAATTCCATGATTTTTGATTCTTTATAGAATTTGTAAATGGCTACAAATTCCAAAAGCATAATTGAGGCATTGATAAATCTCAAAGATTTTTGAGCGATTATATTTATCCTCATGTCATAAATGAATACGATTGTGGCAAAAACAGCGAAAAGAAAGGCTGCGCAGTTGTGCCCATTCATCTTTGTCAGCACTTTGTATGTGCAATAAACGGCACAGATGGGGAATAATGTTGCCACAAGATGTACAAAATAATTACCTATCAGGCCATATATCCCATGATTTGAAATCATATTCGCTTTCAGGTAAAAGGCATAATTGCCGATAGAACCATACATTATCATTAAAAAAGCGAATACGAAAACAATGGCGCTTATGGCATATACAAAAGCGTGTTTTATTCTGTTTTGTTCGCTTTGGTTTGTCAGGATAATTGTAAATAGTATTGGAATTATTGAAATGCTCGGAATCCTGCAAAGTGCGGTGATACAGGTGGCAAAAGATGTCGCTACTAAATAGGAAATTTTCTGTGTTTCAACGTATTTTATGAATAGCAACAGCACAGCCGTTGTGAAAAGCATTATCTGCCTGTCCCAACCGATATACATTGAAGCATTGAAGTTCCATGTCGTCAATAGTATCAGAGTAGCGCATAAAATTACGGATATGTTCAAGCGTTTTGTGCGATTGTAAAAATATACGCAACTTATTGCCATCGTGAGAATTGTATATATAAATCCCACGTATTTTGCACTCAGCATATCATATCCGCACAGGCTGTTTGTGAAATGGTCCAATATTGCAGTGAGCGGTGCGAGAGGACTATTAAGGTAGTCCATGGAATTCATTATCTGGTACGGCTCGTCAACAGGATAAAAACTATATTTGAGGAGAGAAAAGCAAAAGATTATGACTGCTGCAAGACAGGCAAAACACAATAAAGTTTCCACTATGCGGAACGTTTTGCTGCTGTGGATATTTGCAAGTGAAAAGCTGCTCATGATAATGAATTATTTATAAAGAAATTATTTTTTCTTCCCGAGTTTTCCGCTGAGCCATAGCCCTACGAGGATGAGTGCGCAGCCGGCATAGCCGAGGATGGAAATTTTTTCCTCAAGCACTACGAAGGCAAGAACAAGGGTGAAAACCGGCTGGAGATACATGTAATTGTTTGCTTTTACAGTGCCCAGTTCCCTCATTGCTATTGCCCAGATAAAATAGCATATCATGGATGCCACTATGCCTAAAAACAGGAGGTTGAGAAGCACGTCTGATTGCAGCAACACTGCAGGGTCGCAGATTTCAGGCTCAAAGGCGAGGAAAGGAATAGCAGTGACGATACCGTAGAAAAAAGTTTTGCGTGTAATGAACAATGCGTCGTACACAACGTTTAATTTACGAATGATAATGCTATAAAACGCCCAGCTTACCGCCGCTGAAAATGCTATAAGGTCGCCAAGGGGCATTATCTGCATAGACATTCCGCCGTTGAACACCACGAGGGTTACACCAACGAGAGCTACCATAGAACCGATATATACTCCCGCTTTTGGCTTTTCTTGCTTGTAAAAGAAGCCTACGAGGAGGGTGGTTAGCAGAGGACTTATACTTGTCAAGAGTGACACGTTGCTGACCAGAGTATATTTGAGTGCCGTGTTTTCCGCAATAAAGTAAATGCTGCCGGAAGTCAAGCCGCCAAGTGCCAGAAGCAATTCGTCTTTCAGATTGTTTGCCCAAAGCCTTTTGCAGAACGGCAAAATGAGGATATACGCAAGGACGAACCTGTAAATATAAATCTCCACGGCATGAAGCCCGGCATTCAGCAGCACTTTAGTGGAAACAAATGTCGCACCCCAGATTGCCACTGTGAATAAGGCATATAAATGAAAGAGAAAAGAGGGCTTGGAAGAACTTTTACTGTATTGAGACAAGTTTAACATATAGGAGCTGTAATTTTTTTACAAATTTAGGCATTTTTGAAAAATTGTACAAAAATTTTTTCGCACATGAAGACGTATTATTATCTTTGCACCCGAAATAAGGTAATTATTCACAATTAAATATCATTTTTATTATGAAAAAGATTAAAATTTTCTCAATTTCTATTTTGACGGCAGCAATGATGCTTACAGGCTGTAGTTCAATGAATAACACCGGTAAAGGTGCTTTAATCGGTGGTGGCGGCGGTGCTGCTGTAGGTGCAGGTATCGGTGCTCTGATTGGTGGTGGCAAAGGTGCTGCTATCGGTAGTGCAATCGGTGCAGGTGTAGGTGCCGGAGCAGGTGCTCTCATCGGTCGCAAGATGGACAAACAGCAGCAGGAGCTCGAACGCCAGCTTGCAGAATCCGCTACTGTTGAGCAGGTTCAAGACGCAAACGGTCTCCAGGCTATCAAAGTTACATTTAATAGCGGTATTCTTTTCCCGACAAACGGAACGGAACTCAGCCAAACAGCTAAAACGGAATTGTCTCAATTTGCTGTTTCTCTGAACAATAACCCTCAGACAAACGTACAAATTTTCGGTTTTACGGATAACACCGGTAGCATGGCTGTAAATCAGAGAGTTGCAGACGGTCGTTCAAATGCCGTTAAGTCTTATCTCGTGAACAGCGGCGTTGCATTCACTCGTCTTACAGCAGAAGGTGTGCCAATGGCAAACTACGTTGCTTCAAACGACACTGCTGAAGGTCGTGCACAAAACCGCCGTGTGGAAATTTACATCACTGCAAACGAGCAGATGATTCAGCAGGCAGAAGCAGGTACGCTCCAGTAAAATTTTTTGTTTCCACCCTCACCGGCGGACAATAACACTATAAAAGGCAAGGTCATTCGCGGCCTTGCCTTTTTTGTGAGAAGATTTTTCCTTTTTCTGCCGCATCGGTGATTTTGGCACGGAAATTGCAAAGGAAAGTGTAGAAACAAAAAAATAAACAAACATAAAATTTAGAATATTATGAATATTTTACCATTGGCAGACCGCGTGCTTATTTCACCGGCTGCAGCAGAAGAAGTTACAAAAGCAGGAATCATAATTCCGGATTCTTCTAAGGAAAAACCGCTTAAAGGCACTGTTGTCGCTGCCGGCAACGGTACTAAGGACGAAGAAATGGTGCTCAAAGCCGGAGATACCGTTCTCTATGGCAAATATGCAGGCACGGAAATTGAATTTGAAGGTGTAAAGTACCTTATCATGCGTCAAAGCGATGTTTTGGCAGTTGTAAAATAATTGAAAAGCAAACTTTTTAAATCTTCTTAATCATGGCTAAAGAAATTAAATTCGATATCAAGGCTCGCGAAGAGCTTAAAAACGGCGTTGATGCTCTTGCAGATGCCGTAAAAGTGACACTTGGTCCTAAAGGTCGCAACGTTATCATTGAGAAAAAATTCGGTGCTCCTCACATCACTAAAGATGGTGTGACAGTGGCTCGTGAAATTGAACTTGAAGATCCGTTCCAAAATATGGGTGCTCAGCTCGTGAAAGAGGTCGCTTCCAAAACAGGTGACGATGCCGGTGACGGTACTACCACTGCTACCGTTCTTGCTCAGGCTATCATCAACGTAGGTCTTAAAAACGTGGCTGCAGGTGCAAATCCTATGGACCTCAAACGCGGTATTGACAAGGCTGTTGCTGCCGTAGTGGAAGGCATCAAGGCACAGGCAGAAGAAGTTGACGATGATTTCAAGAAAATTGAAGACGTTGCACGCATCTCTGCAAACAATGACGAGAAAATAGGTCAACTCATTGCAGAAGCAATGAAGAAAGTGAAAAAAGAAGGCGTAATCACGGTTGACGAAGCTAAAGGAACTGAAACAACGGTAGATGTTGTGGAAGGTATGCAGTTTGACCGAGGATATATTTCTCCATATTTCGTAACAAATACGGAAAAAATGGAGTGCGAAATGGAAAATCCGTTTATCCTCCTTTACGACAAGAAAATCTCTAACCTCAAGGATATGCTTCCGGTTCTTGAAGCAACTGCACAGACCGGACGTCCTCTCCTTATCATTGCAGAAGATGTGGACCAGGAAGCTCTTGCCACTCTCGTTGTGAACCGTCTCCGCGGCAGCCTCAAAATTTGTGCTGTCAAAGCTCCGGGCTTCGGTGACCGTCGCAAAGAAATGCTGGAAGACATCGCAATCCTCACGGGTGGTGTAGTAATCTCTGAAGAAAAAGGTCTCAAACTTGAATCTGCTACACTTGACATGCTTGGTCGTGCAGACAAAATCACTGTAAACAAGGAAAATACCACTATCGTTGACGGTTCCGGCGACAAAGAAGCTATTGCTTCTCGCGTGGCTCAAATCAAAGCTCAGATTGAAACTACAAAGAGCGATTACGACCGAGAAAAACTCCAGGAACGTCTTGCAAAACTTGCAGGTGGTGTAGCTGTTCTTCATATCGGTGCTCCTTCAGAAGTTGAAATGAAGGAAAAGAAAGACCGCGTTGACGATGCTCTCAGTGCTACTCGTGCTGCTATTGCGGAAGGTATTGTTCCGGGTGGTGGTGTGGCATACATCCGTTGTATCGCTGCTCTTGAAAACGTAAAGGGCGAAAACGAAGATGAAACCACCGGTATTAAAATCGTTAAACGTGCTATTGAAGAGCCGCTCCGCCAGATTGTTGCCAATGCCGGAGTAGAAGGTGCTGTGGTTGTTCAGCGTGTTAAAGACGGCAAAGGTGATTTCGGCTACAATGCACGCACCGGTGAATACGAAAACCTCCTTGCTGCCGGCGTGATTGACCCTGCGAAGGTTACTCGCGTAGCACTTGAAAATGCTGCTTCAATTGCCGGAATGTTCCTCACCACGGAATGTGTGATTGCAGATAAGAAAGAAGAAAACGCTTCTGCTCCTGCAATGCCTGCAGGTGGCATGGGTGGTATGGGCGGCATGATGTAAGCCACTCATTCATAGAAAAATATGCAAGCGGGTGCTTCAGAATGAAAATGTAGCACCCGCTTTTTTAGTATAAAAAAATCACCTCGCTTGGAGGTGATT
The DNA here is from genome assembly GCA_051871275.1 of Muribaculaceae bacterium. Classification (GTDB taxonomy): domain Bacteria; phylum Bacteroidota; class Bacteroidia; order Bacteroidales; family Muribaculaceae; genus CAJUPY01. The sequence continues at coordinate 20,213 of JBJECR010000007.1, forward strand.
TTTTTGTGCCGCAGGCTTGAAAGCCATTAGCGTAATGTTGTGTATTGTAGGTTCTTAGCGAACTACGATTTTAGAAACGCTTGTGCCTTGGCGTTTGATGACAAGCTGTCCTTCTGTAGGATTAGCAATGCGGATACCCTGGAGGTTGAAGTATTCAACAGGTGCATTAGAGTTATTGTCTATAGAAATGCTTTCAACACCGGAGAAAGATTTGAATGTTATTGTTGAAAGATTTTCTTGGTCGCTGCATGCATAGTAGAATTTACTTGAACTTTCATCAAATATATTCATTGAGTGATATGGGAAAGTAATCGTAGATGTGCCGTCTGCATTTTCAGTAAGTGTGATTTTCAATGCATCATCTAATGCAGTTTCTTCGTACATTGCATTATACCAGCTTTCGCTGAATAAGTAATAGCTACCGATTCCGGTGAATTGCAACTCAACTAAGAGGTTTGTAGGGTCTGATGCATCAATATCAAGATTTGGGCTGGTTGCAGAGAATCCGGCAGCTGCATAAAGTTGACGCCAAGGGTCAATGAGACGATAAACTTCTTTAGTTTTATGTTTCTGAATCTGAATTGTATAAGGATTTGTGTTTGGTTTCTGGAAACTTGGACTAATGATAGTTTCCACCATAGTCGCATCTATAGCTTCGCCCCATGGGTCTTCGTATGTTCCACCCGGGAGTACTAAAAGACCGGCTTCTTCACCATAATCATACCATTGTGAGGCATCTGTATTATAGCTACTGTCTTCCGGTGCGTTAGGCCAACGCAGACCTATGGAGCCTGCAGGTATATTGATGACTTTGTCACTCATAGTGATGTTGTAATCTGCGTATGTTCCGACGATATCGTCTTTTGTCAGTCCATATTCGTTAATGCCAATGTATGAGAAAGAAGCAATATACAGTTCTCCATCCTCGGTGTCGTCAATGCCTGTGTATTGGCTTTCAATGACTACAAAATCTGCATCTGTAGCATCAACGTAGAGCGTTCCGACACCCTCTGTAAACATATCAGGCCATACGCCAACTACTTTGTAAAGTCCGGTTTTGCCTTCTGCTTCAAATACTTCAACATCAACGGCATCGCTTGTTGAACCGTAGCAGTCTGCAATAGCGGAATCTACGTATTTTCCTGCTCCTAATGAAACCCATGTCTCTGCATCAAAGTCTGTAGCCATAGCCTTTTCAGTAGCCGGAGCGTTTTTAACTGCAGTACGGAAAGTCTTAGCCATTGAGTGGCTTGATTCTACCGCCTGTCTTGAAATACTAATTTCGTTAGCAGCACTCATTGTCAAAGCTGTTGCTGCCATGAGGGAGAAAAAGTAAAATTTTTTCATACTCAAATAGTTTAGAGTGTTAATAATTAAGTTGATTTGTAAGTAATGATAATTTCGGTTATTCGGTTTATATAAACTGTTACCTTAGAAATTGTCGGCAAATTTATAACACTATTTTCAAATTGTCAAATTTTTTCGTAATTATTTTGCAAATAGATAGATTTTTTGTTATAAAACGGGCTCTTATTCAGGCAATGAAAGTACTGTAGGAGTGAGAAGTGCTGTAAATATGCCATTGATTATCAGTTCCAGGCTCACAAATGCTCCGTGAGGGTTGCTCACATCCATTGCTCTGGATGTGCCCACTGGATGTGCTGCCGTTCCGAGCGACAAACTCCCATGAGCCACACATCAATTCTCCAAGTGCCAAGCACCCGTCAGGTTCTTTTTTTCTATAGTGTTTTGAAATAGGTATATTTTTTCTTTTGTAAATGAAAGAAAATGCTTATTTTTGTAAAATAAAACGCATTGACTATGGAAACAAAGGTACTTAAGCGATTACCGGTAGGTATTCAGACCTACGAGAAACTGGTTAATAATAACTGCCTGTACGTTGACAAAACGGAATACATTTATAAGATGATAAATCTGGGCAGTTATATCTTTCTGAGCCGCCCCAGGCGATTCGGAAAGTCGCTTCTTGTTTCCACTCTCCAGTCTTATTTTGAGGGTAAAAAAGAACTTTTCAAAGGCTTGTTTATAGATTCCGTTGAAAAGGATTGGACGGAATATCCGGTGCTTAGGTTTGATATGAGTACTGCGAAACATGCAGATGTTCAGACACTTACAGTTGAATTGGCAGGCAAGCTGACTGATTATGAAAAGATTTATGGACCTAACGATCCGTCAAAACCGAATCTCAACCAACGTTTGGAAGGTTTGATTGAGCGTGCATACAAGCAAACAGGCAAGCAGGTTGTTGTTCTCATTGATGAATACGATGCACCGCTCCTTGATGTGGCTCATGAGCGAACGAAATTAGATGATTTACGCCAAATTATGCGTAACTTCTATTCGCCGCTGAAGGCTTGCGACCCATACCTCAGATTTGTGTTTATAACCGGCATCACAAAATTCTCTCAGTTGAGCATTTTCAGCGAACTGAATAACCTGAAAAATATCTCTATGGATCCGGCTTTCGCAGCCGTTTGCGGCATAAGCGAGGAAGAGATTCAGACGCAAATGTCGGATTATCTTGACGATTTTGCAGAGCATCAGGAGATAACTCGCGAAGAAGCAATGACGGCACTTAAAAAGCAGTATGACGGTTATCATTTTTCTTGGCCGTCACCGGACATGTACAATCCTTTCAGTTTGCTTAACGCGTTTCAAGACAGAATGT
>JBJECR010000008.1:0-5079 GCA_051871275.1 Muribaculaceae bacterium
AAATTCCGCCCAAAATCTTCTCAAAAAATTTCCTTAGGGTGAAAGTTGGGCTAACCTAATCGACCAGTCCTTATGATGGCTTTTCAATAGCAGTTATGTAATGCTTTCGGATAGCTGAATAGTTACTGCGGAAGTCCTTTTTAGAGACGTTTTATTCTTTATTTTTCATGCTCTCAAACACAGCTTCTGCAGCACGTTCTCCGTCGATAGCGGCAGAAACAATGCCTCCGGCATAGCCTGCACCTTCACCTGCGGGGAAAATGCCACCGATAGCAATATGGCAGAGTGAATCCTTATCACGGGGGATACGCACGGGAGAGGAAGTCCTTGTTTCACAGCCTATAAGTGTGGCTTCATCTGTGAGGAAACCGTGTGATTTTCGTCCAAATTCCTTGAAACCTTCTTGCAGACGGGTGGCAATAAATTTTGGCAAAAGTTTGTCAATGCGTGCAGGGTGTATTCCCGGAACGTAAGACGTAGAAGGCAGAGAGTCGGAGTCTTTGCCGGCAACGAAGTCTGTCATACGTTGAGCCGGAGCATTGTGAGTGTGTTTTGCATCTTCATAGAAGCGTTTTTCTATTTGCTGCTGGAAATACATCATTTTCAGCGGTGAACCGTCTGTGGCATCAGCAATATCTTCCGGGAGCACTTCCACCACCATGCCGGAATTAGACCATTTTGTGCCGCGGTTTGAGGGTGACATACCGTTTACTACCAGTTGGTCCGGTCCGCTTGCGGCAGGAATGATAAAACCACCGGGACACATGCAGAAAGAATACACGGCACGGTCACGCACACGAGTGAGCATAGTGTATTCCGCAGCAGGGAGGTATTTGCCGCGACCGTTTTTGGAGTGGTACTGTATGCAGTCTATCAGGTGCTGAGGATGCTCCAGACGTACGCCTACGGCAATGCCTTTCGGCTCCAAAGTTACACCTTGTTTATATAGGGTTTCATAGACATCTCTTGCGGAGTGACCTGTGGCGAGGATAACGGGTGCGGGGAGGGTGGTGCCGTCCGAGCAAACAATACATTTTGCTTTTCCTTTTTCAATAATGATATCGTCCATACGAGTGTTGAAGCGAACTTCGCCACCGCAACGGATTATAGTATTTCTCATAGCCTTAATCACTACAGGCAGTTTGTCCGTACCAATGTGTGGATGAGCATCAACAAGGATATCCTGTGAAGCACCATGATTATGGAAAACGGAGAGGATTTTCTCCACGTTGCCGCGTTTTTTGCTGCGAGTGTAGAGTTTGCCGTCGGAATAGGCACCTGCACCGCCTTCTCCGAAACAGTAGTTTGAGTCCGGATTTACGATATTTTCTCGTGCAATTTTAGCCATATCCACTCTGCGAGAGTCCACGTCTTTACCTCGTTCTATGACAATAGGACGCAGACCCAGTTCAATTAGGCGGAGTGCAGCGAAAAGTCCTGCCGGACCGGCTCCCACAATAGTTACGGCTTGTTCGCCGGAAACATCGGGATATTCAATCTTCATACCGATAGGGTTTTCCGGAGCTTTTTCTCCCACATATACGTTGACGGTGAGGTTAATCATCACTTGCTTTTGGCGAGCATCAATGGAACGTTTTGCAATCACGATGTCGCTGATTGCATTTACGTCTATGTTAAGGATTGTTGAGATATGTATTCGGAGACGCATTTCATCGTATGCTATTTCCGGTTTCAGTCGTAATGTGAGATTGTGTACCATTTCGTATTATATTTAACTACAAATTTACGGTCTTTTCTTTGAAAAACGGCTTATAATATGAAAAATTTTCAATTAACATATATTAACTATACTATTAAGCCGTTTGAGCAAAAATTATATTACTTTTGCAACAGTTCATAAATACAAACTTTTTTAAACTCAAAATCATTATGGCAGAACAAGTATTTTACAGCGATTCAAATGTATCAGTTACTAATGCTCGCTTGGTAATTTTTGGTAAAACTCACGCAATGGCAGGTATTACAGCTGTCAGCATTCTCAGAGAAGACCCGAGCCGTACACTTCCTATCGTGCTCATCATCATAGGTCTTATCTGCTTTGCATTCAGCTGGATTGCAGCAATTATTTTCATTGCTCTCGGTGTATGGATTTGGGTTAGCCAGAAACCTGTCTATCACCTCGTTCTTGAATCAGCATCCGGCTCACAATCAGCATTCAGCTCAAAAGACTTTGGCTACATCAGCGAAGTTGAAGCTGCAATAAACGATGCTATTGTGGCACGTGGATAAAATAAGATAAGTTTTTCATAATTAAATTTTTTTTTGCCGCCATATTCCCGGTCTCGGAAATGTGGCGGTTTTTTTTGTTTTTTTCTGAATTTTAGAGCTTAACCTATGGCAAGAGGTGAACGGTAGCCATTACGGGGTAATGGTCTGAAGCACCTGTTTTCTGCAGTTCAAGTCTTGTGGCTGTGATGTTTTTTGAACACAGGAACTGGTCTATGTGGAAATAGAAGCGGTTGTCGCGGTAAGTGGAATAATACCAAAAAGCACACTCTTTGTATGCATCGAACATGTCATTGCCGCAGATAGTTCGTACGGCGTAGCAACCGGGAATATCGTTGAAATCACCGCATACAATTATATTTTTCGTGGTGTCTTTGTCTAAAGCGTTTCGTATGATTTGTGATTGCGTCTCGTGGTGATAAAAAGCCTTGTGCAGTTTTGAGAACAGTTGTACTTTGGAGCGGCGGATATTATTTTCCGTGTTTCCTTTAGTGAGTTCCATATAGAGTTCTTTATCGTCCGGAGTGAAATTAAACGACTGCAAGTGAGTGTTGTAGATATTCAGTTTCGTTCCGTCTATATCGTATTGGAATACTTGCAAATTTCCGGATTTGCCGGGAATGTCCGGTGATTGCAGCATAGTTATCGGAAACTTGGAAAAAGTGGAAATTCCTTCCGTGTCGGAAAGTTGATAAGGGTATATGGAATCCAGTCGGTTTAATTGAGTGTCTGTTGCGTATGTTCTTTTGCGAGATAATTTGTGTGGAAGAACACCTTCCTGGATACATACAATGTCTGCGCCGGATTCTGTGATAGCGGAAATAATCAGTGATGAGTCTGTAGGAAAAGAAGAGTTGAAATTGTTGTAGTGGTGAACATTGTACGTCATAATTTTTATTTCTCGGCTACCCTCCGGCGGAGTGTTTTCCAGGATGTTCATAGGGTAGAAATTAAGGAAAGCACCGGAGCATAAAATCATAGTGGCAATGTTTACCGCCATCATTTTTTTTGATACGAATACGGAGATTATCAGTATTATAGGGAATAATACTATAAAAAACGGGAATGCAAGTGATGCTATGGCAGGAATAGACTTAAACAGCGAAGGAGGAAACATTCCGCCGTACGCAGAAAGTGCCGTGCCTGCAATAAAGAGTACATTCAGCAGGATAAAAGAGACTCTTAATATTCGTTTTGTGATGTTCATAGTTGCTGTTTTTGCAATTCTTTGCTTATTTCTATCATTCGCATTTTTTCTGCTTCCGAGAGCGAAGAATAGCCGGAGCGGCGTACTTTGTCCAGGAGCGAATCCAGTTCTGTTTTTACGTCAGGGCTGTTTTCTCTTGGTGTTAAAACAATTTTTTTGCGTTTGGGTTTAAAAATCGGATGATTGTACAGCCTACCGTAAATGCCGCCTGTGATTATACCTGCAAAGTGTGCGATGTCTGTGGAAGTGAATTGCAGTTTAAGGATTTGCGGACTGCTGATAATGAGGATAAACACGGCAAAAGCGTAAATCCACTTTATTTTCACTTCGCCTAAAAAAAGAAGATTTAGCGAGTAATCCGGTGCTACCACTACTGTTGCAGTCATAAGTCCGAGTACTGCAGCGGATGAGCCTATGAGGTATTCCGTGCTTTGCCCCATGCTGCCCCATGCCATAAAGCAAATGCCGCCTGCAAGTCCGGCTGCCACGTAAGCCGCCACAGTGTGCTTTTTTCCGCATAGTTCATAGAGAACTCTGCCAAAAAAGAAAAGCCAAGTCATATTAAACAGCAAGTGGAGAAAAGCAAAGTGTGAGAACATGTATGTCACAAGTGTCCACGGCTTAAAGACAGCTTCTCCAAAAAATGATGGCAGCATCACAAAGTGACTTAGATTAACACTGCACAAATATAATAACCCCAAAATCAAATAAAGGGCAGTGTTTATAGCTACGAGTTTTTTATATGCAGTGTCAAGAAAATTCATTCTTGTTTTTGTGTAATTTGTCAATCTTTATAGAAATCAAGTTTGCCGCTTTTATGCCAGTAGAGCAAAATAAGGAAGCCGAAAAACATTCCGCCAAGGTGAGCAAAATGTGCCACGTTGTCGTACATATTCTGTGAAAGTCCGGAGACAAGTTCAATTGCACCATAGCCCAGTACCAGCCATTTTGCTTTTATAGGCATAATAAAATATAGGTATATAGGTCTGTTCGGGAATATCATACCAAAGGCGAGGAGTACGCCATAAATTGCACCTGAAGCACCCACCATACCTACATTGTATATCAGGTTAAGGCGTGATAAGTCCGGAAAATATGCGTCGGAATAATTCATTCCTTGTGTTAAGAGTTCAGCACCTTCCGTTTTTACAATTTGAATGTCTGCAGAAGTGATATTAAGTGTTTGAATCATAATGGCATCTGCCGCCCACTGCACGAAAATGGCACCTATAGCGCATGCCATATAGTAAAGCAGGAATTTTTTGCTGTCCATGGCACGTTCGATAATGCAGCCGAACATAAACAGAGCAAACATATTGTAAAACAGGTGAGTGAAACTGCCGTGGAGGAATGGACTCGTGAACATCTGCCAAGGCTTATAAAGGACTGAGTCAAAATAATACACTGCACCGTATTCGGTGAGGTCAAGTCCGAATTTTGCATCAAGAAGCACAGTTGCAAAAAAAGCGAGTGCATTTATTATAAGCAAGTTTTTCACAACAGGTGCATTTTCCAGCATGTATTTGAAATAGTTCATATAAATATATTATTGCATTTCTTTTAGACTCGCAAAGTTACGAAAAAAGGCTCTAATATAGAGCCAAAAATATTGTTAATTGCATTTT
>JBJECR010000009.1:0-22599 GCA_051871275.1 Muribaculaceae bacterium
TTTTTCCTTCAATTCTGCAAAAGTATTTTCTTAGCCTCGCCTTTTTATAAACAAAAGTAAAATTTTCATCATAAAGTACATATCTGCTTTCAAAATGTTGTTCATACGAAATCGTGACATTGATTGCTCAATACAATTAAATAATGTAACTTTGCCGTGTGAAATAATATCTACAAATCAGACACAACAAATTTTTATAATGAGAAAAATTGCACTTATCACAGGAGCTACCAGTGGCATCGGTGAGGCTTGTGCCCGCAAATTTGCACAGGGTGGCTATGACCTTATTATCACGGCTCGCCGTGAAGACATACTTAATGCTCTCAAGGCAGAACTGGAAACTGCCGGAACAAAAGTTAAAACACTTGTTTTTGACGTTCGTGATGCCGATGCAGCTAAAAAAGCTATTGAATCACTTGAAGGTGAATGGCGGAAAATAGATGTACTTATCAATAATGCAGGACTTGCACTCGGGCTTGATAAAGAATACGAGGGCAACATTGATGAATGGAGCACGATGATAGACACAAATATCAAGGGGCTGCTCACTATGACTCGCCTTATTGTCCCCGGAATGGTAATCCGTAACGAGGGTCATGTTATAAACATTGGCAGTGTAGCCGGAGATGCAGCATACGCCGGTGGCAATGTTTATTGTGCCACGAAGGCTGCCGTAAAAGCTATCACAGACGGACTGCGAATAGATGTTGCTGAATCCGCAGTAAGAGTAACAAACCTCAAACCCGGACTTGTGGAAACTCACTTCAGTAATGTTCGTTTCCGTGGAGACAATGAACGTGCCGACAATGTTTATAAGGGCATCAAGCCACTTGTTGGTGAAGATATTGCGGAAGTGGCATTTTTTGCTGCATCTGCACCAAAACACGTTCAGATAGCGGAAGTTCTTATTCTTGCCACTCACCAAGCAAACGGAAGTTATATCTATAGAGAAAAGTAAAAATATCTTCTACATAACACAATAGGGCGGCACCTGTTTGGTATCGCCCTATTCTTCTTTTTAACACAAAGGCCGCATCGCAAATACGACACAGCCTTTATTTTCTGATAATTCAAAAGTGATTAGTAACCTGGATTTTGCTGGTCTGCAATAGTTGGGTTAGCATTTATTTCATCTTGAGAAATAGGAAGAACGATTTTGTAGAAAGTTCTGTCTATAGTCTTTGGACGGTCGCTTACAGGAACGCTCTGGAAGTCATCGTTAAATTCAATGCTTCTGTTAAGACGAATCATGTCAAAGAAACGGTTACCTTCAGCAAAGAGTTCCTTGCTTCGTTCATCAAGAATCATATCATCAGAGATGGTTGCAGCTGTTGCAGGTGCAAGATTTGGAGAACGCTTGCGGATTTCATTGAGGAAATCAGCCGCAACGGCAGCACCTGCAGAAGAATGGAGGGCAGCCTCAGCAGCAATCAAATACACTTCTGAAAGACGGAAAATCTTAATGTTCACAGCAGTGATAGTAGATTTGCCGTCACCCGGCATAGATGTGCCACCAAGGTATTTGTAGCAAGCACCTTTGCGTTCGATTTCAAAATCCACATAGTATTCATCGTTATCCATCACTTCCCAGCGAACGTCGTCAGGGTCTTGACCAAGTCTTTCAAGGAAATAATCTGAAGCGAGGAACCAACCCTGAGCGCCCTTAAGCTGACCGTATTGCATCAGATAGTAGCCAAGAGAATATGAGCCGAGGTCTGATTCTTCCGGAGTGATGCCAAGTTCGAAAATAGATTCGGTATCAAACTGTTTGCTCCAGGAATTAGCCCAATCTTCATTGCTATACGTAGAATATTTTCCACTTTCAATCACTTCCTTAGCCGCAGCCAAAGCGCCTTCGTAATCTTCCATGTAAAGTTTCACTTTAGCTTGGAGAGCAATGTTTGCATAATAGCTGAAGTAGCCGTCTTTAGGCTGTTTGTCGCTACTCATAAGTGCTGCACCTTCAGTAAGGTCTGAAAGAATCTGAGCATAGTTTTCTGCCACAGTTGCACGTCCGAGTTGTGCTGTTGCGGAAATAGGTTCCGTAACGTTTGGTACGCCGTATGCATCTTTGTTATAGTTGTATGGCAGACCGTAAAGACGAACGAGGTCAAAATAGAAGAGTGCACGGAGTGAGAGTGCTTCACCTTTAATGTATGAGAAATCCTCATCTGTTCCTGCTTCTTCAACGTCTTCAATATTTGCGATAAGAGTGTTAGCCTGGAGAACGCATCTGTAAATCTGGCTCCAGAAAGCAGAGAAGTTACCGTATGTAGGAGCGTGATTGAAGCTATATAAGCCGTCAAGCCCGCGACCTGCAGAATAGATAGTCAAATCGCCACCTTTCACATCACCATAAAGGAGGAAATTTCTGCCGTAGTAAGTAGCAGATGTCATTTCGCTCATCAAGCCGTTTATAGCCACCTGAGCATCATCAACTGTCTTAATGGCACCACTGGCATTTCCTGAATTTGTTGGCTGCATATCAAGGAAATCATCGCAAGATGTCAAAGCCAAAATAGATACTGCTGCAATTAATATATTTTTAATTTTCATAGCTTCTTAGTTTTTAGAATTTCAACTCAATACCGAACACGAATGTCTTACCAAGAGGTGTCTCCCAACCGCGAGTACCATATTCGTTCACTTCCGGGTCTGCATCTTTATAGTTTGCAAACGTCAAGAGGTTTGTACCGCTGAAGAAAAGACGAGCATTTTGGATTAATGCTTTCTTAGTCACATTTTGAGGAATTGTGTAGCCAAAAGTTAATGCTTTCAAGCGGAGATAGCTTGCATTAAAGATATGGCGTGTACTGTATTCCATAGCGTCTGTGAGGTCAAGACCGGAAATTTGTGGTTCAGAACCGTTAGGATTTTCCGGAGTCCACAATTCTTTGAAGTAATTCTTTGCACGGATGCGTTCCCAGTAGTAACCGTCATCTGCAACGTCTTTGTAAGCACCGTCGTAGAGGTCACCGCCAATCTTGTATGTGAATGAAAGACCGAGTGAGAAACCTTTCCATGAAACGTTTGTGTTAAGACCACCATAAACAGTTGGAGTAGCATTACCGATAATAGTGTAATTTGCATTATCGTAATCGTATGTAGCACCGCGACCATTGTAGAGGAAGTCACCTGCCTTCGGGTCTTCAGGGTCATTTACGTAATAAACGCTCTTACCGTTTGTCTTATCTACACCTGCCCATTCAAAGCCGTAGAATGAAAGTGTTGGAGAACCTTCACGGTAAATAAACTGTGCACGGTCATCTCCACCTGTCGGGTCATACCAGATGATGTCTGAACCGCCATAAAGTTCTTTAACTTTAGAGCTTAAGAAAGAAGCATTAACAGATGCCGTCCAGTTCCAATCACCCTTATTGATAATTTCGCCACCGAGTTCGATTTCAATACCATGGTTGTTTATTCTACCAATATTCTGAAGTGTGGAAGAGAAACCTGTTACTTGAGAAATTGGCACATCCTGGAGCAAGTTCTTTGAGTCACGGTTAAAGTACTCAATAGTACCATGCAGACGATTTGAGAAAAGTGCAAAGTCAAGACCGACATTTGTACTATAGCTTGTTTCCCAAGTCAAATCGCTGTTACCGATAGTGCTGATGATACCACCCGGGTTACCCATATATTTTGCAGTGTAATCCATAAGGCTGATGTAGCCATAGTTGTCTGTCGGGAGTGTACCGTTCACACCGTAAGATGCACGGAGGCGGAGATTGTTGAGCCAATCAACGCTGCTCATAAAGTTTTCTTTCTTGATATTCCAAGCACCGGCAACAGACCAAAAGTTACCCCAACGTTCATCTTTACTCAAACGTGAAGAACCGTCACGACGGAAAGATGCAGAAAGGAAATACTGTTCGTTGTAGTTGTAATCTACCTTAGACAAAAGTGATGCCATAGAGTTGCCCCAAGAATATCCGGAAGAAGTCTGAGTACCCGCAGTTGCAATAGTGTGCAGAGTACTTACCGGCATATTAGTACCTGTTGCACGGAGGTAATCAGCTTTGTTCTTTTCTGCTTCAAAACCTGCCATAATGCCGAGGCTATGAACGTCTGCAAAAGAAACGTTGTAATTAGCAGTAGTAGAAGAAACTATTTTATCGTATGTAGTGCGATATTCTGTCACATTGCCATTGTCTGCAGAACCATAGAAGTGATTTGCACTGTAGTAGATATGGTCCTTAACGTTTGTATGGTCGTAAGACAAAACTGAACGAACATCCAGACCCGGCATAACGTGAATAGTCAAAGTTTCAGCAGCCATCAATTTAGTGTTGATAGAACTGTTTTCCCATTCATTGTCGTAATATAGTCCATTGTAAGCATAACTGCCGTATCTGCTTGTCCAAGGTTTACCGGTTTTATAATCGGTAGGCCAATAAAGTCCCCAAAGCAAGTTGCGTGTCTGCATAAAATAGTTTGCACCTGTGCTGCGAGTATCATTGTAACCGCTCTTGCTTGTTCTGGAGAAAGAAGCATTTGTTCCGAATTCAAGGAATTTGCCTACCTTCTGGTTGAGGTTAAGTCTTCCTGAAACACGTTTGAAACTGTTCATTTTCAGACGTCCTTCATCTTTAGTGTAAGATAAAGAAGTGTAATAATTTGTCTTATCATTAGCACCGCTCACACTGAAATCGTATGTCTGATAAGTAGCAGTGCGGAAATATGCTTTATCCCAATCAAAGTATTTACCTGCACGACCGGAATTATCATATTCACCGATAATCACATTTTCACGAGCACCTGTGCCATTAGTTGAGAACTCGTAACCATGCTTATTGAATTTCTTGTTAAGTTGTTTAAGAGCATAAGCATTAGCTTCTTCATCGGTCATATCTTCACCCTGCGTACCATAATCGTGGAAAACAGTGTAAAGCATATTCACGTTGTCTTGCACGCTGGCTGTTTCATAGTTGTCTGTAGCCCAGCAAGGTGTAAAACCGATTTCTGTTTTGAAGTTTACAGTAGGCTTGCTTGAAGTACCCTTTTTGGTAGTGATAAGGATAACACCATTAGCGGCACGAGAACCGTAAAGTGAAGATGCTGCGGCATCTTTCAAAACAGAGATAGACTCAATGTCATCAGGATTGAGTGAAGTCATGATGTTGTTTGTGGAATAAATCTCACCACTCATCTGACCAATATTTCCTGAAGAAACAGGAACACCGTCAATCACGTAAAGAGGCTCATTTCCTGCATTCATAGAGCCGATACCACGAATACGGATAGCCGGTGCGGAACCTGCCTGACCGGAATTGTTTGTCAGCTGGAGACCGGCAACTTTACCGTTCAAGGCATTCTCAAAGGTAGCTGAAGGAAGATCCTTGATTGCATCAGCTCTCACTAAAGAAGCGGAACCGGCATAACTGCTCTTTTTGGCAGTACCATAAGCAACAACCATCACTTCATCTAACTCATTCATAGAGGATTGCATGACAATAGTGATATTATCAGCAATTTTTACCTCTGCTTGTTTCATACCAACGTAAGTAACAACTAACGTCTTGGCTTCTTGAGGCACACTAAGTGTAAAACGTCCGTCAACATCAGACATTGCTCCAATATTAGTTCCTTTCACTAAAATTGAAGCACCCACAATGGGTTCTCCGTCTGCTTCCGAGACTACATTACCACTAATTTGCACCTTCTCAGCAAATGCTCCAATGCCTATTCCCAGGCATACTATGAGCAAAAACAATCTAATTCTCATAGAAATTGGTTTATTAAATTAATACATAGGTAAATTAAAGTTGCAAATGTAATAAATTTTTTCTAATTTTCATCTAATAATTATAAAAAAGTGAAAAAATCGTAAAAAATTATTTCAAATTTCAACATTTTCGGTCTTTTTATAAAGAAAAAAGCCCTGAATCATACGACTCAAGGCTTTTTGTTGTCTTGGAAGGATTCGAACCCTCACAGGCGGAACCAGAATCCGACGTGCTACCATTACACCACAAGACAGTGTTCTTTCGTTTTTGCGGTGCAAAGTTAAGTTTTTATTTTGAAACCACCAAACAAAAATCTGCTTTTTTAGAATTTTTTATTGCATTTTTTTTACAAATTGATGAATCGTGCTTCACAAATCATATCTAACCTATATTATTTCAACAGATTAGCATCATTTAGCAGTCAACGTGCTTATTATTTCTTTGAAACTGTCATTATCACGGAGATTTGACACATTTATTACTCCTTCTGAATAATCCTTCCACAAATAAATACTGCCAAAGCCTTTAGAAACTGAAATCCTCAGAGCCTCAAGTGCTTTTTCTTCATCACCTGCAAGAGAGTAGAAACATGTGGCATAGTAATTTATTTCTCCGTCATTATCCGGCTTGGACAGCATTTCCTGCATCCATTCTTCCGCTTTTGCACGTTCCCCTACTTCCAAGAGAGCAAAACCCTTGTAAGAATGGATTCCCAATTCGGAATTATCAGCCTCTGCAACACGGTTATAGAATGTTTTAGCACTTTCTTGAGAAAATAGATAATTTTTAAGTGTATATCCTCTCCAAAGATATGGCTCAGGATTTGTTGGATTATACATTGACGCTGCACCAAAAGCAGATGAAGCATCTATGTAATTTTCCATATTGATAAGAATACGCCCTTTAATAGTCATATTCGTTTCATTTTCTTCACTGCCATCAATAGATTTCTCAAGATATTCAAGTGCTTTTGAATAATTCCCCATAGCATTCAAAATTTGTGCTTTTACTTGATATGACTTGGAATTATCTGCAGACATAGAGATTGCCACTTCAATATTATCCAAAGCATTTTCATATTCAGCAAGATTCATATAGCACAGCGCTATGCTACGGTAGATGCCACCATAATTATATATATTATGTTCAAGCAAATACTTAAAATCACTCAATGCGGAGGTGTAATGATAGTGATCCATCGCAATGTAACCTCTAATATAATAATACATTCCCTGTTCAGGAACTTGTGAAATCACATTACTTATACCTGAAACTACTGCTCGATAGTCCGTATTAGCCATTTCATTTAAATCCTTGAAAGCTTTGCTGTTATTGTTGTCAAGACTTATAGCAATAAGCAAATCTTCCACGCAACCGGAATTATTTCCCATTTCTTTGCGGATTGATGCACGGCGAACATAAACATTGCTGTTCGTTTGGTCAAATTCCACAGCCTTGTTTATAAAATCATTTGCAAGCCCGAGGTTGTTCTCTTTAATTGCCACCCTTGCCAATCCTACAAGTGCTTCAACACTGCGGCTATTAAGTCTCTGCATTCTTCGATAACCTTCTTTTGCATCGCTATAGTTTCCTAGTTCGTAGTCAAGATTTGCTTTTTGATAGCACAGCACATAGTCTGTAGGATTAAGAAGAACAGCACTCGTCATATCTTTAAGTGCATCTTCTTTGCGGTCTGTCATCATATATATATTTGCTCTCAGAGAATATTCCTGAATAAGCATATCTGTCTCAGTTTCAGGAGTATATTTGATAGCATTATCAATGTCTGACAATGCTCTCATATAAAGATTTTGCTTGTAAAACTCATTTGCTCTATGAAAATATGTTTCATAGTCTTTGGGGTCTTCCTGCAAAAGTTTGTTATAAACATCTATAACCGCTTTGGTCATAGGATTAGATTTTCGCTGTTGAGATGAAATATTACCAAAACCCAACAAAAGCAAAAAAAAGATTAAGGATATAAAACGATTATAATTCATTATCAAATATAAAAATATGTGTCGTATAATAATTAACGAGTTTTGTTCACCGCCTCACGCAAAACCACGAGCTTTTCCATAAGATTTGGAAGCAAATCCAATTTGAGCATATTTGCACCATCGCTTTTTGCAACAGCCGGATTGTGATGCGTTTCAATAAAAATGCCGTCAACACCCACTGCAATACCTGCTTTTGCAACGGTTTCAATCAATTCCGGTTTACCGCCCGTAACACCGGCTGATTGATTCGGTTGCTGCAAAGAATGAGTCACATCAAGTATTACCGGACAATTATTCTTTTGCATTTCAGGAATACCACGGTAGTCTATTACCAAATCCTGATAGCCGAATGTCGTACCCCTTTCTGTAATAGCCACCTTGTTATTACCTGCATCACGAACCTTTTGAACGGCAAATTTCATAGCTTCCGGTGAAAGAAACTGTCCTTTCTTGATATTCACCATTTTGCCTGTCGCTGCAGCTGCGAGGAGTAAATCCGTCTGTCTGCAGAGGAAAGCAGGAATCTGGAGAATATCCACAAAAGATGCAGCCATTTTTGCTTCATCTACGGAATGAATATCCGTGACCACAGGAATCCCGAATGTGTCTCGAACCTTTTTAAGAATAGTGAGAGCTTCCAAATCCCCTATTCCTGTAAAAGAATCTATTCTGGAGCGATTTGCTTTACGATAGCTACCCTTGAAAACGTATGGGATATTGAGTTTTTTAGTTACTTCACAAACTTTACCTGCAATATCAAGTGCCATTTGTTCACCTTCAATTACACATGGTCCTGCAAGCAGGAAAAAATTATCTGATTTTAAGTAATCCGTAATTTCCATTATATAGTCTTAATTTGGTTTATAATTTGACATGTATCACATGCTACTATTGCAGCCGTTTCAGTACGAAGCCTGCAATCTCCGAAAGTAACAGGCTGATACCCGAGGTCGATTGCTCGTTTTATTTCTTTATCAGAGAAATCTCCTTCCGGACCTATCAAAATAGTTACGGATTTGTCCGGTTTATAAAGACTGCTTAATAAGCGTCTTGGTATTTCCGGAGCACAGTAGGCAACGTATTTCTGCTCATATTCGTCACTTTTGAAAAACTCCTCTATGGGCATCATTGGAGTGATTTCCGGAAGAAAAGTTTTAAGCGACTGCTTCATCGCGGAAATGGCAATTTTCTCAAGTCTTTCAACTTTAATTTCCTTTCTTTCCGAATACCTGCAAAGGAGAGGAACTATTCTATTTACACCTATTTCCGTGAGTTTCTCCACCATCCATTCCATACGATCCATGTGTTTGGTGGGTGCAACGGCAATAGTTATTTCATTTTCCCAATATAGTGGCTGAAAACGCTTTGACAAAATTTCAACCGCCGCCCTCTTGGAATTTGCATCCAAGAGTCGGCAGTCGTAAATATATCCTTTGCCATCTATGACATTCAGAGTATCACCTTCCTTCATTCTCAACACTCTCACGCAGTGTGCGGAATCACTTTCAGGAAGAATACCGTTTTCTTCTATGTCCGGGGCAAAAAACTGTATCATCAGGCTTTTTCAGGAACGTGTTTGTATTTAAAAATAATAGTAAACAAAATGAATACTACTAAAGCGTACGCAGAGAAGATTAGCCATACGGAAGACCAATCACCTACCATATAGCCATCTTTATTTTCGCAATAGTGATTAACTACAACACCTGCAGCTTGAGTTCCCACTGTTGCACCTATTCCGTTTGTCATCAACATAAACAAGCCTTGTGCGGAAGATTGGTATTTTTCCGGAGATTCTTTTGAAACAAAAAGTGCACCTGAAACATTGAAGAAGTCAAATGCCACTCCATACACAATCATAGAACCTACAATCAGCGGAATAAACCACCATGCATTGATATCTGTTGCCAAACCAAAGAATCCAAAGCGAAGTACCCATGCAAACATTGCAATCATCATCACTTTCTTAATACCGTAACGTTTGAGGAAGAACGTGATAAGAAGGATGCAAAGAGCCTCGGAAATTTGAGATATTGAAATTATCAATGTAGAGTTCTTTGCAATAATTGAATTTGCATCTTCAAGTGAGAATTGGCTGATAAAAGATGATGCGTATGCATTTGTAATCTGGAGAGAAACACCAAGAAGCATACTGAAAATAAAGAATATCGCCATCTTCTTTGTTTTGAAAAGCACAAAAGCATCAAGACCGAATTTTTCAACCCATGTCTGATTGTCTTTAGATTCCGTGAGAGGACATTTTGGAAGCAAGAACGCATAAATGGCAAGGAATACACCTATTACGGCACACGTTGCAAGCTGATATGCATTGTCTTGGAATCTGTCAAGAACTGTAAGTGAAAGTCCGCAACCATCTTCATGAATATATGCACTATTCACAAACCACATTGCTGCTACGAAACCTACTGTACCAAAAACTCGAATTGGAGGGAAATCTTTCACCGTATCAAGTCCGTTCTGTCTTAAAAGTGAGAATGCTACCGTGTTTGAAAGTGCAATTGTTGGCATATAGAAACCCACACTCAAGGAATAATATAAGAAGAGTGTGCCAAATTGCGGAGCATCAGACGATACGCAATAAAAATATGCCATTCCCATAAATGTAGCAGCCAAAAGATGACATAAACCGAGAAGTTTCTGCGGCTGAATGTATTTATCTCCCAATACACCAATAATAGCCGGCATAAAAATTGACACAATGCCTTGCATTGAATAGAACCAAGGAATATCCGGACCTAAGGCTATTGAAGTTAGATATTTTCCCAAACTTATAAGATATGACCCCCATACTGCAAACTGGAGGAAATTCATTAGAGCTAATCTAATTTTAATTGAATTCATTGTGATAATAACTTAAGGTATTTGTTTTAATGTATTTATTCTTTAATGTTGTTCTTATTTTTTTTGATTGGCAAATATAAGTGATTTTCCACTTTTACACAAAAATTTAATTATTTTTAAGCTAAAATTTCGGTGTTATTCCAATAAAAAACTCAAAATTTATGCCCGGCATCGGGTGTGACAAAACTGAAACATAATCTTCGTTAAAAAGGTTATTAACAGCTAATTTAAGTGATAAATCAGCCTTGGAAAAAATAAGTTTTCTCTCCAGCGACACATTACTCATAAAATATTCAGGTAATCGTCCTGATAGTGAAACGTCGCCATTAGACATAGTATATCTGCGGCTGTAATAGCACCATTTGTATTGAAAAGCCCACTTTTCCCACGTCAAAATTCCTGTGAAAGACGAAGAATACTCAGGCACGTATGGTAATTGTTTCCCAACGGACTTATCTGCCGGAGACATTGGCTCTCCTTCATTGATAGATGGTGTCCACCCAAAAGTTCCATTCAAATCAAGATTCAAATCTTTGCTGAATGAATACCCAACCGTTGCATTAGCTTCAATTCCGTATGAATGGACTTTTTTCACATTTCTCGGTGAAAAGAATCCTTTTGTAGTTGGAAGCCACAAAATCCAATCATCAATATATGAATCAAACCAGTTTACTCCACCGGACAGTTTAAATCCTACTACTTTTCGTAAATCAAAGCTAAAACCACAATCATAGGTAAAACCGGATTCACTCTTTAGCTTAGGATTTCCACCGGGGAAAAAATAGAGGTCATTCAGCGAAGGAAAACGGTAATTTCTTGCAACCGAACCGCGTATTGTAAGTCCTATACTCTTAGCCAAAATGCCGTCAAAGGTAAATGCCGGAATAAGCACCGCACTATTTTCTCCATAAACTTCTTCTCTCAATACAGCAGATAGCCCTACTCTTTCAATCGGTTGCCACTTGACGTTTTGAGAAACGGAACATTCCGTTCTACCTCTTTTATATCCACTTATTACCTCATTTTCCACATCACTTGGAGACTTCAAAGTATTATCCGTGTTATCTACATTATGCTGTCTGACATCTATATTCATAGTCAACAAAACATTGTTCAACGGGTTATAATCAAACCCTGCATGACCAAAGAAACTGTTTACACGGTTTTTAGAGTCTGTCATAACGAGCATTTCTCCACTTCCGTTATCTCGCTTGTAATCATAATTAATGCGACTGTTTACAGATCCGAGTGAGGCACTTACTTTCCATTTGTTTTTTCTTAAACTCCATGCTCCCGTCATTCGTAATGTATGTTCCCTCTGCTTGTTTTCAAATGCAGTCTCACTGCCGTAGTCAGTAGTCAAAAGTGGCAACTCTCTGTTTGAATCCATATACCACGCATTAAGACTGAAAACATTTCCATTATGTGCATCATAATAAAACTCCTGAAGTACATGGAAATCGCGGAATGCACCATTAGTGTTTTTTTCTTTAGGATTAAATTGACCTATAATATTATGATTTTCATCATAGATATTCTCTTTTTTGTCGTGATTTACGTATTTGTAATCATTATCTGATGACGAATAAACCACACGGGTTCTGCTTGAAAATTTCTCGCCTTTATACCCTACTTTCAAAAATTCGTCAAAAGTCTTAAAACTGCCTATTCCTTGGATATAACTCACATCACCTCCTTCGTACTCTTGCTGCTGAGTAGCCAAAGAAACAAGTCCGCCAAGTCCCCCTGCTGTTTCGCTAATAGATGACGCACCGTGGAAAAGCGATGCCTCATCTATAAAATAAGAAGGAATAAGTGAAAAGTCTGTCATTCCGAGCATCGGACTATTTATCGGGATTCCATTCCAAGACACTTGTGTGTGTGAAGGAGATGTCCCTCTAAAAGATACCGTGGAAAGAGTTGCACGACCATAATTTTTTACATAAAGACTTGAATTATACGTCAACACATCTGCCATGGAAAGTGCTATATTCTCTTTCAGCATCAGCGAATCAAATTTTGTTTTTACCACTCCTATCTCCTTGAGCGGACGGCGCGACTCAAACGTTACTTCATTTAGTTTGTAATGCCGTTCCTGTGCACTCAAAGCAAAGGAAGTAAATAAAAGCAATAAATAAATATAGCGTTTTGAAATCATATCACTTGAATTATTGAATCATAATGAATCCGGGAATTACACCTACATAAAAAGTATCCAGGATTTCTCCCTGTGATGAATACCTGTAAACCATACCTTGCTGCTGATAGTCTATTGCATCTGCAACATATATCTCGCTTCGTTTACTATCAATTGCAAGTCCATAGAAAATTGTGCCGATATTTCGAACAAAAGGCTCTGTAGGCAAAACTTCGGAATGAATATCCATTTTCCATACATCTTTGTTCAGCCAATATAGGGTATTTCCTCCATCTGCAATGCATAGTTCTGTGGGAGAATCCGTTATAGGGAACATAAACGTTTTTTCTATGCTGAAAGTCGCAAGATTAACTTTGCTGAGCCTTGGCTCTTCGTAACCCGACGGACTGCCTTTATATCCTCCGTCTGTTAAAACCCATAAATATCCCTCAGAATCAAGTGCTATTGACTGTGGCTGTGCACCAACATCAAGTTTTGCCACGACACAATCGCTATTAGTATCTATTTTAATCACGCTTCGCTGATGGCTCCAGCAAGCACAGTAAACATATTCACCCACTTGCACCATTTGTTCCGTTGAAGCTGTAGCTTGTTTCATATCAGGAATATCTATGTACCCCGTTATAGAAAAATTCCGGGGATTTACAATTGTGATTCTATTATCCCATAGCTGACTGACGTACGCTTTATCTTCACTTACAAAATGAATATATCTTGGTGATGTCAATCCTTCTATTCTGCCTTTTTCCCTAAAAGTATTCAGATCTATTGCAAAAATCACATGAGAATTATTAACCACTACCCACCCTTTGCCGTCATAGATAGTCATTGATTGTGCAACATCTCCGAGTTTCATTCCGTTAGACCGATAAAACACTTCATTTTCAACTGTTTTATCTGTCGGATTATAGTAAGACAATGTGGCATTGCCATATTGAAAATTACCTTCATTCAGGATATAAATTCCATCTCCATTAACGGAAATATTCGGTTCTATATCCGGCGATTCCCACTTCATGCATCCGGTGAGAAAAAAAATTGATAACAGTATGCTAAAAATTCTATTCATTACTATTTTACATATTGATAAGCCAAACGAGGATTACCATCTAAAAGATATATTATTCCACAATACTTAAATCCATTACTGAGAAGGACTTCTTGCATCTTTGCGTTATCCTTATGTGTATCCACTCTTACGTTTCCCGTAAGGCTAATAGCATAGTCAAATGCAGCTTTTGCTATACCGGACACACGCCCGTTAGACGCAATTCTATGAATTGTCAAGTATGGTTTAGTATCGTCTATCCATTTTCCATCAATATACCCGTATGTAGGGTCTAAGCCGGGAATCATACTGAAAACGCCACAAATCTGCCCGTTTTCATCTTTTACCGTATAACTCACACCGACTGTAATATCTTTTATTATCACGTCTTTGCTCGGATACCCGTTTGTCCACTGATTTAGATTTCCGCATTTACGCATATATTGCACCGCTGCCTCATAAATCTTCATAAGGCAGTCAATATCTTCAATTTTTGAGATATTTATTGAGAGTGACATAAGGAGTTTCTAAATTCAAGCAACAAATTTACTACTTTTTATCTAAATTTTACTACTTTTGCAGTCATTATTAAAACCGGACATTATTTTCGGGTATCTCAATGGTATGATTTTTATGAAAGAAAAGATAAGCATATTTCAACGCCCGTTTTGGGTATCTGCATTTGCTCTTACAGCCGCTATTGTGTGGGGTTGGGCATATCCGCTGATAAAATTAGGATTTCAGGAATTTCAGATAACACCGGACATGACAAGCAGCAAAATGCTGTTTGCCGGTGTGCGTTTTTTCATATCCGGATTAATCATCTTGTCAATCGCACTTCTCACTCACAGGAATTTCAGATTAAGTAAATCTAATGATTGGTGGTTTATACTTGTTTTTTCAATAGTAAACACGTCACTCCACTACGCATTTTTCTACTTTGGCTTGTCGCATAGCGAGGGGGCAAGAGCTGCTATATTGAACTCTATGGGTGTCTTCCTTGTCGTGATATTTGCATGTATGTTTTTCAAAAGTGACAAGCTCACTTTCAGCAAGATAATCGGCTGTATTATAGGCTTTGTCGGTATTCTTGCTCTAAATCTTGGAGGAAAAGAAAGTGGACATTTCACATGGGCAGGTGACGGTATGATTATCGCAAACGCACTTTGCTCAGCCTTTGCTTCACTTATGACGAGAGGACTTTCAAAAAGAGTAGATGTGTTTGTTGGCACGGGCTATAGCCTTGCGTTAGGCGGATTGTCGCTCATAGTCCCTTCTGTAATTATAGGCGGCACACTTCCGGCTATTACATTCTATGGTATTATTATACTGGCACTTCTGATAGGAATTTCAACTATTGGTTTCACTTTATACAATAAATTGATTACCTGCAATCCTGTTGGCAAAGTGGCAATATACAATTCACTCATACCTGTTGTTGGTGCGCTAACTTCTTGCTTGTGCCTTGGCGAGACTTTCTATTGGAAATACGTTCTTGCAGGCTCATTAGCCACTGCAGGTATATATATAATTAATAAAGGTAAAAAATAGTTGTGTTTTACGTCGTTTTTGTGTCAAATTGTTAGCAAACATATAAAATTGCGTATTATCACAAAGAAAATCACTCTTTTCTTATGAAAAATGAAACTTATTTTATAAATTTGCAGTCAATATATAAAAATAGGTACTAAAATGAATTACAATAAGGACGAAGAAACGAACTGTGTAATCGGGAAAAGTATTAAAGATATGAATAAGAACATTGGCTTATACAGCCCTGAAAATGAACACGATGCCTGTGGCGTCGGTATGATTGTGAATATTCGCGGTGACAAATCGCATCAGCTTGTGGATTCTGCACTCACAGTACTTGAGAATATGAAACACCGCGGTGCTGAAGGTGCAGACAATAAAACCGGTGACGGTGCCGGGATTATGGTTCAAATTCCGCATGAATTTATCCTTCTGCAAGGAATACCTGTTCCGGAAAAAGGCAAGTACGGCACCGGACTTATTTTCTTGCCAAAGAATAAAGACGAACAGTCTGAAATTCTCAGTATTATTCTTGAGGAAATCGAACGCGAAGGACTTACTCTGATGCATCTCAGAAATGTGCCTGTAAACTCTTCTATCCTCGGTAAAGACGCACTGGCTACAGAACCTGATATCAAGCAGGTTTTTATTACCGGAGCTACTGATATCGAAGGTCTTGACAGGAAACTTTACATCATCAGAAAGAAAATAGAAAAACGTATTTCCAACAAAGATTTCTATATTGCTTCCCTCTCAAGCAAAAGCATAGTTTACAAGGGAATGTTGACATCTATGCAGTTGCGTGACTACTATCCGGATTTGACGCAACCGTATTTCACAAGCGGTTTGGCAATTGTTCACTCACGTTTCAGCACAAACACGTTCCCAACATGGAGTTTGGCTCAGCCTTTCCGCCTCCTTGCACACAATGGTGAAATAAACACTATCCGTGGTAATAGAGGTTGGATGGAAGCAAGAGAAAGTGTGCTTTCAACACCGCTTTTGGGTGATATCAAGCAAATTAAGCCTATTATTCAGCCAAACATGAGCGACAGTGCTTCTCTTGATAATGTTTTGGAATTTTTCGTCATGTCCGGTTTGAGCTTGCCACATGCAATGTCTATGCTCGTTCCGGAATCATTTAACGATAAAAACCCTATCAGCGAAGACCTCAAGGCTTTCTATGAATACCATTCTATCTTAATGGAACCATGGGACGGTCCGGCTGCTTTGCTCTTCAGCGACGGCAGATTTGCCGGCGGTATGCTTGATAGAAACGGACTTCGCCCGGCAAGATACCTTATCACCAAGAACGATATGATGGTAGTGGCAAGCGAAGCAGGTGTACTGAATCTTGAGCCATCTGAAATTAAAGAAAAAGGAAGACTTCAGCCGGGTAAAATTTTGCTCATTGACACCGCTGAAGGCAAAATATATTACGACGGAGAATTAAAAGAGCGCTTGGCTGCTGAAAAGCCTTACAGACAGTGGCTTTCCACAAACAGAATTGAATTGCACACTCTCCGCAGTGGTAGAAAAGTGGAAAACAAAGTGGCGGATTTCAATAAGATGCTCCGTGTTTTCGGTTTTACTCGTGAAGATATTGAAAGAACCATTACACCTATGTGCGTAAATGGTGCCGAACCTACTGCATCTATGGGTAATGATACGCCAATCGCAATTCTTTCCGAAAAGCCTCAATTACTCTTTAACTATTTCCGCCAGCAGTTCGCTCAAGTCACAAACCCTGCCATTGACCCGATTCGTGAGGAACTCGTAATGTCTCTCACGGAATACATTGGTGCCGTGGGTATGAACATCCTCCTTCCGGACGAGACACACTGTAAAATGGTGAGACTCCCCCACCCTGTTCTTAATAATACACAGTTGGATATCCTGTGCAATATCCGTTATAAAGGATTCAACACAGTGCAATTACCAATGCTCTTTGAGAAAAAAGGTGGAGAATCCGCTCTTAGAGTTGCACTCAGCGACCTTTGCAGAAAAGCGGAAGAATCCGTTGACGAAGGCGTAAACTATATCATACTTACAGATGAAGGCGTAAACGACAAATACGCTGCCATTCCTTCACTTTTGGCTGTAAGTGCTGTTCACCATCACCTCATTTCCGTTCAAAAACGTGTTCAGACCGCACTGATTGTAAAAAGCGGTGAAATCCGTGAAGTGATGCATGCAGCCTTACTTCTTGGCTACGGAGCGAGTGCCATCAATCCTTATATGGCATTTGCAATTCTTGATGACCTTGTGGCTAAAGGTGAAGTGCAGATGAACTATGAAACTGCAGAAAAGAATTACATCAAAGCCATTTGCAAGGGACTTTACAAGGTGATGAGCAAAATGGGTATCAGCACTATTCGCTCTTATCGCGGTGCCAAGATTTTTGAATCAATTGGTATCAGCGAAGAATTGCTAAGAACTTATTTTGGAACATCTTCTTCCACAATTGGAGGTATAAAACTCTCCGATATCGCTCGTGACTACTCAAGATTCCACGATGCCGGGTTTGAAAATAAAGCCGTTGATGAGATTTTGCCTAATATCGGTCAGTTCTCATTCCGTAAGGACGGAGAAAAACATGCCTGGAACCCTGAAACAATTTATAAACTTCAGCTTGCAACTCACACCGGTGATTACGCTAAATTCAAAGAATTTACCGCAGCTGTTGACAAAAAAGAACACCCTATTTTCCTCCGAGATTTCTTCACTTTCAAAAAGAATCCTATAAGTATTGATGAAGTTGAACCGGTAGAAAATATTGTCAAGCATTTCGTTACGGGTGCCATGTCTTTCGGTGCTATCAGCAAAGAAGCACACGAAGCTCTGGCCTTGGCAATGAATATGCTCGGCACACGAAGCAATACAGGCGAAGGGGGTGAAGACAGCGACCGTTTCCATAGTGAACAAGACGGAATTTCACTTTGCAGCAAAACAAAGCAAATTGCTTCCGGACGTTTTGGTGTCACCACAGAATATCTTGTAAATGCAGAAGAAATACAAATTAAAGTGGCACAAGGTGCAAAACCGGGAGAAGGCGGTCAGTTGCCGGGATTTAAGGTAAACGACATCATTGCAAAAACTCGTCACTCAATTCCTGGTATTTCGCTCATATCTCCTCCACCACACCATGATATCTATTCTATTGAGGACTTGGCACAGCTCATATTTGACCTCAAAAACGTTAATCCAAAAGCTAAAATCAGCGTAAAACTCGTGGCTGAAAGCGGTGTCGGCACTATTGCAGCCGGTGTAGCTAAAGCAAAAGCAGATTTAATCGTGATTTCCGGTGCGGAAGGTGGTACGGGAGCATCTCCTGCTTCATCAATGCGTTATGCTGGTATTCCACCTGAAATCGGTCTGAGCGAAACACAGCAAACACTCGTTCTTAACGGACTTAGAGGACAAGTAAGACTGCAAACAGACGGACAACTCAAGACAGGACGTGACATTATCTCTATGGCACTTCTCGGTGCAGAAGAATTTGGATTCGGCACAACAGTTCTCATCGTTTTAGGTTGCGTAATGATGCGTAAATGCCACCAAAACACTTGCCCTGTTGGCGTGGCTACACAAGACCCGAAACTGCGTGAAAAATTCCGTGGCAATTATAAATATGTAGTAAACTATTTCCGCTTCCTCGCAGAAGAAGTGAGAGAATACCTCGCAGAAATGGGTTACCGCAGACTTGAAGATATCGTCGGTCACAGCGAATTGATAGAAATAAAGCATATTGATTCAGCATCCAAAGCATCCGGACTTGATTTCTCAAAGATTCTGCACAAAATTGAATGTAATGCTGCTTTACACAACATTACAGACCAAATGCATTGCCTTGACGGCGTCATTGACGCTTCTATGCTTAAAGCTGCACAGCAAGCCATTGATAACCAAAAGGAAATTTCACTCGATTACGCAATTTCCAATACAGACCGTGCCGTTGGTGCAATGCTTTCCGGTGCCGTAGCACTCAAATACGGCAATGCCGGACTGCCGGATCAAACAATAAACGTTAAATTCAAAGGTTCTGCAGGACAAAGCTTTGGTGCATTCCTTGCACACGGAATCAGCTTCAAACTTGAAGGCGAAGCAAACGACTACCTTGGCAAAGGACTTTCAGGAGGTAGAATTTCCGTTCAGCCACCAGTCCGCAGCGATTTCGATGCAGACAAAAACACTATTGCCGGCAACACCATTCTCTATGGTGCCACATCCGGAGAACTTTACATTAATGGTAAAGTGGGAGAACGTTTTGCCGTAAGAAATTCAGGTGCTATAGCCGTTGTAGAAGGCGTGGGAGACCACTGCTGTGAATATATGACAGGCGGTAGAGTTGTAGTATTAGGCGAAACAGGACGTAACTTCGCAGCCGGTATGAGCGGTGGCGTGGCTTACATCTGGGATAAAGACAGAAAATTCGACTATTTCTGCAATATGGAAATGGTAGAACTCTCTCTTCTTGAAGATTCTGCTGCAAGAAAAGAACTTCACGAACTTATCAGACAACATTATCTATACACCGGTTCACAACTGGCAAGAAAAATGCTTGATGATTGGAACCGCTATGTTGACGACTTTATCCAAGTTACACCTATTGAATACAAACGCGTTCTCGCAGAAGAACAAATGAAGAAACTCCAGCAGAAAATTGCAGAAGTTCAGAGAGATTATTAATAATAAGTGAAAATTATATAATTTATATATAAATAAAATGGGTAATCCTAAAGCATTTCTCACTATTCCGCGTCAAGAAGCAGGTTACAGACCTGTCCATGACCGCATTAACGATTTCGGAGAAGTTGAGCAGACATTAAACACCTCTGAAAGAATCCAGCAAGCTTCAAGATGTATGGACTGCGGCGTTCCTTTCTGCCATTGGGCTTGTCCGCTCGGAAACAGACCACCCGAATTTCAAGACGCACTCTACAAAGGCAAATGGAAAGAAGCATACGAAATACTCACTTTGACTAACGATTTTCCGGAATTCACAGGTCGTGTTTGCCCTGCCCTTTGCGAACAAAGCTGTGTGCTGAAACTCAGCATAAATGCACCTGTGACAATCCGCGAAGATGAAGGAGCTATTGCAGAAGCCGCTTTCCGTGAAGGAATAGTAACTCCCAAGCATTACGAAAGAAACGGCAAAAAAGTGGCTGTGATTGGTTCCGGACCCGCAGGACTTGCCGCAGCCAATCAGCTCAACAAATTAGGCTATGAAGTGACAGTTTTTGAAAAACTGGAATACGTTGGAGGACTTCTCCGATTCGGTATTCCAAACTTCAAACTGAACAAAGCTATTATTGACCGCAGAATTGATATTATGGAGCAGGAAGGCGTATCCTTCAAAACAAATTCTGATATTGATATAAACAATTTGCCTGAAGGCTTTGATGCTTACTGCATTTGCACGGGAACACCACAAGCTCGTGACCTTAACATTCCCGGACGAGAACTCAAAGGAATATATTTTGCTCTTGATATCCTTTCGCAGCAAAACAGAATACTTGCCGGACAAATCATCTCCAAAGAAAACAAAATTTCTGCTAAAGGCAAGCACGTTCTTGTAATTGGCGGCGGTGATACAGGTAGTGACTGCATAGGTACAAGCAATCGTCACGGTGCACTATCCGTTACACAAATTGAAATTATGCCAAAACCACCTGTAAACCACAATCCTGCAACACCTTGGCCTATGTGGCCTATTGTGCTTAAAACAAGTTCAAGCCACCTCGAAGGATGCGAAAGACGATGGAGTCTCACTTCAAATAAATTTATCGGCGAAAACGGTAAAGTGACAGGTGTAGAAGTGGAAGAAGTGGAATGGTTGCCAAATCCGGAAGGTGGAAGACCTATTATGAAACCAACAGGCAAAAAAGAAATTATAAAAGCGGATTTAGTCCTTTTAGCTATGGGATTCCTCAAGCCAGAACAACCCAAATTGGCAGAAAACGTATTCTTCGCAGGAGATGCCGTCACAGGACCGAGCCTTGTGGTGAAATGCATCGCAGCAGGACGCCAAGTAGCTAAAGACATAAACAAATATCTATCATAAAACTCTATCAAACAACATCTTTAGGCTTGAAAGCAGAATATCTTAAATAGATTTCTGCTTTCAGCTTTTTTATTATTTCATTTGATTCACGATATAATGATGTCTCCTCATCTGCTAATTTGCTTTCATCAAGCAATTTTTTCCCGGGAACCATTGTCTTATCAATATTTTTTATTATCTTTGCAACCGGATACCCCTCAAGTTCGCTATTAGGCGTACCCACACCATTCAAAGTGTTCGGCGATTCATCGTCGAGCACTTTGATTTTTTGCACATCGTATGAATGTATTCCATTGCTTCTGCTAGTACTAACATCCTCTTTCATTAATGTCATGACGCTGTAATCTTTCCCGTCAATCCTTGCTACACCATAAAAACGATGCATCAACGTATTGGGATTGAACTCGTCATTTACACGCACGCCATCTTTCTTTAGGCGGTCTGGGTGTTCCTCAACCTCAATGCTCTCTGCTACAACCCTGTCAAGATGTTCGGCTAATGCAAGATGCACGCCCTTGTTTATACTCTTGCCTTGATGTTTCGGGCTTAGTACTATCTCAACTGCATTTCCCGAAATGGAGTATTTGAACATTTTTCCGAAGTTATTATAGTACAAGGTCTTTGGCTCTCCGTTAGGAACATACTTTTTCTTAGCTGCATCTAAGGCTTGTTGTGTAGCTTCTTTAATATTACCTGTATATTCATGTTTTGGTACTTCTACCACTTTCACATGTGCATCATTCAGTCCGGGCATTACAGTGCCTTTATTCTCTACTGCTTTTCTCTGACGAGCCTTAAACGATTCAGGAGAATCACCCATAGTGTAAACAGCAGAATCTTCAAGCCTAAGTTCTTTACGCATCACTATGTCTCGTGCTACATCTATCGAGTGTTCCTTGCCATGCTCTAAACGCTCTTTGCTCCGCCATAACATATAACGCAATTCGTTATCTCCGAGAGTAACCCACTTCGGCAACTTCAATGAGCCTAAGAACTTGTCTATAGCTTTAAGAACTGCTTCCTTAATCTTCTGCCAGAGAGTTCTTTCACCTTTTGTGAATTCTTCAAACGGTTTTTCCGCCATTTCACCAAACAACTCATCTACGGCATTTCTCCTATGCTGCTCGTAGTCTTTTGCCTTTTCTCCGTTCTTAGAGTAACTATTCAGCTATCCGAAAGCATTACATAACTGCTATTGAAAAGCC
>JBJECR010000010.1:0-4978 GCA_051871275.1 Muribaculaceae bacterium
ATTTTGTGTCAATTATTTAAATATTTTTTTTGAAGGACAAAGTGTCAAACTCCCGTTACAATTAAAAAATGTTAATAACACATAATGTTTGTGAAATTTTTGTGTTTTCTTTACAAAGATTCAAAATAAATAATGTATATTTGCCAAGTCTTACATATTTTATTAAAATAAGTAACAAACCTTAAGAGAATACTAACTTATATATAACTAATAACTATACACTTATGAAGAAAACCCTTTTATTTGTAGGAGTATTGTTGCTTTCACAGGGCTTGTATGGACAGGACCTGAAGCAAGGCACGCTCTCAAATGTGAAAAGGCTTACCACAGGTACG
This sequence comes from Muribaculaceae bacterium, assembly GCA_051871275.1. Lineage (GTDB taxonomy): Bacteria > Bacteroidota > Bacteroidia > Bacteroidales > Muribaculaceae > CAJUPY01. Next base: position 336 of record JBJECR010000010.1, read on the forward strand.
GAAAAATTTGAAAATCCGAGGTGGTCGCCTGATGGAAGTATGATTGCTTTCACAAACTTTGGTTATGACGGACTTTATGTCATGAACAGTGACGGTACGTCTAAAGCTAAAATCTCCGAACGTTCAGGTATCGGCTACATGTATCAGTGGAGTGCAGACAGTGAACAAATCCTTGTTCGTGACACTCGCTGGGAAGGTGGAGAAACAGGTGCCGGAGACAGACATCATGCTATTTTTGCAGTAGATTTGAATGCAAATGAAGTGAAACTCACGGAAGATGCTCAATATATGCAGCCGGCATCTTGGAGATACTCAGCTACAGGTGAAAAACTTATTGCTGCTCCGGATGCTAAGGTTACTATTAAAAGAGGTCAACTCAAACCTATAGCACAAAAGAAACTTAAAGCAGTTCTTGCACAGCCTGCAGGAAAGGTAAGCTTTATTGCAAATGGTAGCGAACTTATCCGTGTTGATGCAGATGGTAGCACACATCAGATTTCAAACCAAGACGCTTTTTGTCCTGTTCTTTCACCGGACGGCAAGAAGGTTGCTTACAATGAAATTGACAATGTAGTTGTTATGAACATTGACGGTACAGGTAAGAAAATTATCGGTGTAGGCTTCAATCCTTCTTGGGTAAACAACAGCCAGATTGTATTTGAAAAAACCACTGATGACGGTCACACATACCTCACCGGTGAGCTTTACATGGCAAATATCAATACCGGTGCTGTTCGCCAGCTCACATCCACTGCTAATATGATAGAAATGAACCCGTGCGTTTCACCTGACGGTTCAAAAGTAGTGTTCAGTTCATTCACAGATGGTCAGATTTACGTTGCTGACCTTAAATAATGTATAATCACAAAAACCAAAAATTATGAAAAAAATAGCTTCTTTACTTATGGTAGCGTTGGTGGCTGTGATTATGCCATTGACTGCATCTGCATGGAGTAGCCACCTTATTGGTCTTGACCCCGGTCATGGTGGTTCAGACCCCGGTGCTTCCGGTCCTTCCGCTCCTCATGAGGCAACTCTTGCACTCCGCTGTGCAACACAAGTTCGTGACTGGATAACAGGTCAAATGGGCGGTAGCTGTAAGATGACCCGTACTACTGATACATATATATCTCTTTCCGCACGTCGTTCATACTCTGTTTCTTGGGACCCATGGGTGTTCTGTTCTTTCCACTTGAACGCATTCAACGGTTCTGCTAACGGTACTGAAACTTGGTACTATTGGAGTGCCGGTAACAGCTACAACCTAGCTAAATACGTTCACGCAGACCTCGTAAGCCTTCTTGGACGTACAAACCGCGGTATTAAACAAAACGGTTGGACTGTTATCACAGGTTCTTCTTCCGTTCCTGCTATCTTGACAGAAGCTCTCTTCGTGGATAACAGCACTGAATGGAATATGATTAACACCACCAGCAAGGAAGGTTTCAAGAACTGGGCTCGTGCTCACATCTATGGTTTCTATGACTATCTCCATGCCATTCACGGTATGAGCGGTGACCCCCGTAGCAAGAGTGCTATCAGCGGTAGCGGAACTTCAACGGACCCGACACCAACACCAACAGAAACACTCACTGTTTCTACTACCGGTCTTCACTTTGAATGTTACAAAGGCGAACATCCTACACTTGAATTCACTGTTAAAGGTGAAAATCTTACCAATGATATCCTTGTTAAATCCATGACACCGGGTCGCTTCACATGTAACGGTGTAACAAACAGCGATGGTGCCAACCTTGGAAAAACAGGTGGTACGGTTCAAGTACAATTCAATATTACAGACGTTGTTGGTACATACGGCGAAGTTGGTACTGCCGTATCCTATAATTTCGGTTGTAAAGTAATTTCAGGTAGCATCACCAAAGAAGTAAAATTCACAGCAGAAGTTAAGGCTCCGCCACTGGATAACCTTGCAGAAAAATGGAACTTCTCTGAAAAACGCGGCAACGCTACTGCAAAAGGTTACGATGCAACTAAGATACGTAACTTCTGCTATCAGAATGGTAAACTTTACTGCGTATATAACCACAGCGATATCCTCGTGCTCAATGCACAGACCGGTGAAAGCCTCGGCTTCCTCAATAAGGGTAGCATTGTAAGCGGTGGTACATATTCACTTTGCGACGTTAAGGCATATCAAGGTCACATCGTTGCATGTAACTTGGTTACAGAAGAAGGACAGGAACTCCGTTTCTATGCATGGGATAATGACCAAAATGAGCCTTATTTGCTCTTAAATACTACAGATTTCCAAGGTGTAACTCGTGTAGGAGACTGTCTTGAATTGTCAGGTACTTGGGATTCAGACCTCTACTTGTCACTTGGTAACGACAACGGTACTGATACAAAGATTATTGAATATCGTCGCCAGAATGGAACATGGAGTGCAAGTAATACCAAGGTAACAACAGATGGAACAACTCACCTTAGCACACAAGGTACAACTCGTGTTTACAAACAACCAGGTGTAGGTTGGTGGGTTGACGGTAAAGACAGCTATCCAACATGGTGTACTTACGATTCTGCATCCGGTACAGCTAAGAAATCCACATTCGTAGATACAGGTGAAAGCTGGGGTTCAAGCCACCATGAATTCAACTGGGGTGGTCAGAAATATTCCGCAAACATCGTATTTAACGGTAAGGAATACAATTCAGATGGTTCTATGAATAACGATGCGAACTATAAGGGTGCACGCGTACGTCTCATTATGGACCTCACAGGCGACTTCACTCGTATGCAGCAAGTAGGTGACTTCCCAAGCGATGGTCTTGGTGATGTTTCAAGAAATACTAATGCTACTGCCGATGCAGCTGTTAACACAGACGGAACAAACTACATTGAAGTTTGGGTTTACTCAACAACTCACGGTATTGCATACTACAGCTATGGTGATGTGCCGACACACGAAGTAACTCCTATCGTTCCTTCTTCTCCAAAAATGTCTGTTCCTTCTTCAACATTGGCATTTGAAACTATGAAGGATTCAAGTGTAAGCAAGTCACTTTCAGTAAATGCTGTTGCACTTACAGGTGATGTTACTCTCGCACTCTCCGGTGCAAACGCTGAATACTTCTCACTTTCTACAAGCACTCTCACAAAAGACGGTGGCAGCGTGAATATCACATACGCTCCGAAGGCTGTCGGTTCACACACCGCTACTCTCACCCTATCTTCAGAAGGTGCAGACAATGTTACTGTAACTCTCACCGGTACAAGCAACAATCCAACTTACTTTGATGATAACATCACGGAACTCACGCAAGTTTGGACAAATACTTCTTGGGCAGAGATCCGCACAATTGCTTATCAAGATGGTAAGATTTATGCACTTATCAACAAAGCATTCGGCACTCCTACAATTAAGATACTTGATGCTTACACAGGAGACGAAAAAGGTACTCTCAGTGTAGAAGGAATTTCCGGTGGTATTGTTAGCCTTTCAGGTATAGTTGCAGTAGGAGGCAAAATCTTTGCTTCAAATTCAGCTCGCTCAACAGATGCTTTCCGCATTTATCGTTGGGATAGCGATACTTCAACTCCGGCAGTTGCCCTTGAAATTGCAGCAAGTAGCCATGCAACAACCGCTATGGGTGCTCAGATTTCTTTCACAGGCGACTTGAACAGCGGACGTATTTGGACATCAGACCAAGCTACTAATAACCTTATTTACTTCAATGTAAACGGTGGAAATATTGACAGCACTATCAATAAAGTAGCTCTTGTTAAGTCAGACGGTAGCACAGCATTCTCAGTAGGTGATGCATGGGGTTCTGCAGCAGTTCAAGATGCAGGAAATGGAAACTTCTATGCAGCATGCAAGGATAATTATCCTGCACTCTTCGGTTCAGACGGCAAAATGATTGAACAAATGCAAGCTAATACTTGTGGTAGCGTCAATGGCGGAGCTTCAATTAACGTATTTGATTTCGGAAGTAAGAAATATGCTCTTGCAGGAACATACGTTTCCGGTAGGGATAACGGTCGTTTCGCTCTTGTAAATGTTACAGATGGTTTCGGTGCTGCTGAGGCTCCTATAGCGTTCTATCCTGAAGCCGGTTTATTAGCTACTACCAATGGTCATACTCTCCAAAATCTCCTCGTTCAAAAACGCAACGATAATCAAGTCCTTGATGTTTGGTTCTGCTCTTGCTTCCAAGGTCTAGGCTACTGGACATACAATGGTGTGAAAGGTTCGGATTCTGTAGAAGGCATTGAAGATGAAGTTGCAGCACAGTTCGGCATCATTGCAGACGCAAACACTCTCGCAGTTGTCGGTGTAGAAGCAGCAGAAATTGAGCTTTACAATGCAGCCGGTGTTCTTGTAGCACGCAATGCAGGTTCACAAACTATCAACGTATCAACTCTCAGCGGTCTTTACATCGTGAAAGTTGTTGACGCAGAAGGTAAAGTAAACGCAGCAAAAGTAGTTCTTAAATAAGATATACTTTAATCCTCTAAGTTACAGGGTTCCACCTCAAGGTGGAATCCTGTAATTTTTTTGTTTTTTATCTTCCTATTACCGGAATCCAAGTTGTATCTTTTCACATTCGTATTGACGCGAAGAGCCATACGTAACTATTCAGCTATCCGAAAGCATTACATAACTGCTATTGAAAAGCCAT
>JBJECR010000011.1:0-4967 GCA_051871275.1 Muribaculaceae bacterium
ATTGAGTTCTTCAAAAGAATTTACTAATTTTGCACTTGCCACTTGACTCTACAAACTTGGATTTTCCACTCCTAAAATTGAGTTCTTCAAAAGAATTTACTAATTTTGCACTTGCCACTTGACTCTACAATTTTGAGTAACAAGCAGGAAATTTTTGTGGAATGAAAAAAATGTATTAACTTTGCAATTCGGAAAAATCAACTTGAAATAAAAAAAGAAAAAACATAATAATACAATGGCAAAAGAAAAAATGAACGTACCGGAAAACGGTATGGATGAAATTAACGACTCTCTCGTTTCAGTCAGCGAAAAAGTACAAAACAACAAAGGCATTATCCTCTGGGCTGCCGGAGCAGTGCTTCTCGTTGTAGTTCTTGTGCTCGGTTATATTTATCTTGTACGTCAGCCGGGTATGGCATCATCAAACGATATGATTGGTGAAGCGGATATCCAACTCTTACAGGGCAATGATTCTATCGCACTTGAAAAGTACGCTAGTGTAGTGGAAAACGGTGGCTACGATGCTGCAAACCGTGCTGCTCTCCAGGCTGCTATCCTCCTTTACAAAGATGGCAAATACGAAGAAGCTCTCGGTTACCTCGACCAATTCAGTGCATCTGAAACAGTGGTAGGTGCTGCTGCTTATTCACTCAAGGGTGACTGCTACGTGAACCTTGAAAAATACGATGATGCTGTTTCCGCTTTCAAAGATGCTATCAGCAAATCTGATGAAAACGCTTTCTACACTCCGTTCTTTATGCAGAAACTCGCTCGCGTTTATCGTGAACAGGGTAAGTTCGCAGAAGAAGCGGAACTCTACCGCGGCATCAACACAAACTATCCACAGTACGGCGACGCTTACGGTGTTGATATCAAAAAATACCTCCGTCGTGCAGAAATGGACGCTGCAAAGAAATAATATTAGATTATTACATACGATAGAGAGTGTTGGGTGATATTCTTGACACTCTCTTTTTATGTATTATATAATCAAATTCAGTATAAAAACAAAAGTATGCAAAAAAATGAAAGTCTGGAGGCATTAGCAAACCGTTCTGTGGCAAGGCTTCTTTGGGAATACAGTCTGCCTGCTGTGATAGGAATGGTGGTGATGTCGCTGTATAATATCATAGACCGTATGGTTATCGGTCATGTTGTTGGACCTGAGGCTATTGCCGGACTTACGGTTACTTTTCCGGTGATGAATATCGCCACGGCTATAGGTGTACTTGTGGGTGGCGGTTCTGCAGCAAGAGTTTCCATTTTGCTTGGTAGTGACAATCACATGGCGGCACAGCGAGTGCTGGGTAATGCTCTTTCGCTTACACTCGTAAATGGTGCCATTTACATCACTCTTCTGGCAGTTTTCCTTGATGATATTCTCCTTGCCTTTGGTGCCAGCGAAGTTACTTTGCCGTATGCTCGCGAGTTTATGACGTATATCCTGCCGGGTTTGTTGCTGACTAATATCAGTTTCAGTCTTAACAACGTCATCAGGGCTTCCGGTGCTCCGAAACGTGCTATGGCAACAATGCTCATAGGTGCCGGACTGAATATCCTTCTTGCACCAACCTTTGTGTATGTGCTTGATATGGGAATTAAAGGTGCGGCTATTGCAACTGATATCGCAATGTTTATATCTATGCTTTTCGTGTTGCATCACTTTACATGCAAGGACAGTACACTCACTTTCCAGCGTGGTATTTACAAGATAGACATGAAGATAGCACTGGAAATTATGGCTATCGGTGCGGCACCGAGTGTGGTGAATGTGGCAAGTTGTTTCATAAATGTGATTATAAACAACACACTTCTCACTTACGGCGGCGATAATGCCGTGGCTGCAGCAGGTATTTTTACCACTTATACGGCTATGGTTGTAGCGATAATTATAGGTATCTGCCAGGGAATGCAGCCTATTGTGGGCTATAACTATGGTGCAAAGAAACTGGGTAGGCTCAAAGGCACATTTTGGCTTGCCGCAGGAGTGTCAACGTTTATTTGTTTTTTAGGATGGCTTGGCGGAATGTTCGCTCCGGCGTCTATTGCAGCCTTGTTTACTGTTGATGAAAATCTTATCAATGTCACGGCTCATGCACTGAACATTGCCATGACGTGTTTTTGGATGGTGGGTTTCCAAATCATTGCCACAACATTCTTCCAGTCGCTTGGCAGGGCGGGAAAATCCATTTTTCTCGGTCTTACTCGTCAAGTGATATTCATCATACCGCTTTTGCTGATTTTTACGCACTTCAAAGGTCTTGACGGCATTTGGATTTCATTCCCCGTGAGTGACTGCTGTGCCACTATTGTTACTGCAATACTCATCTTCTTTGAATTCCGCCGCCTAAACAAATTGACAGCATAATTCGGCAAGGAGAGAGATGATTTGAGCAAAATTATTTGAAAAGACGTGTAACCTCGTCTAAATCCGAGGTTGTAGGGATATCGGTGTCAAAGGTTGCTTTGATGCCGTTTCTATTAAAGAATATTGCTTTCCAACCTGCATTTATGGCACCTTTGATGTCTGTGTCCGGATTGTCACCTATAAGGATGGATTCTGCAGCGGTGGTGCCTGCTTTTTGCAGAGCATAGTCAAACAGGCGTCTATCCGGTTTGTTTACGTCTATTTCATCGCTGAGTACCATGCAATCAATCATATCAAGCACGCCTGCAGAGCGCAGTTTGTCGTACTGAACCTCCTTGAAACCATTGCTGAGAATGCCTGTTTTGTAGCCTTTCGCATCAAGAGTGTCAAGGAGATTTTTTGCTCCCGGCACAAGAGTCTTGCATTGACCAAGGAGGTGGATATAGTCCGTGTGGAGAACCTTGCTGTACTCGTAAGCTTCATTTTCGCTCATTCCGGCATCTATCAGAGGGCGAGCAAAACGCTCAGTCTGCAAAAAATCCTTTGTAATAGCACCCACATTGTACTTTGCCCAAAGTGCATGATTTACCTCCAGGTATCTGTCACGCCATGCATCCATAGTGGGATAAAAGCGTGAAAAATTGTGGAGTTTATATATTTTTGCAAGAGAGATGAGCGAGTTGCCCGTGAAATCCCACAGGGTGTCGTCAAGGTCTATCCATACCCACTTAATTCCTTTAATGTCAATCAAGTTCATTTATTTTCCACCATTTGTAAGAAATATCTTTGTCTATTATTTCTTCGCCGCCTTCAATACGTTTGAGGCATTTTACCACACGGATTGTGACAGGAAGAATAATAATCTCGTATGCCGTTTTTATGAGTGCCTGAGTTACTATAAGTGAGATAATTACACTCCATGGAAAAACTCCGGCAAAAGCAATAGGGAAGAAGATTAGTGAATCCACACCTTCGCCCCAAAGTGTGGAAACTATGGCACGAAGTGAGAAATTTTTTGTGCCGCTGCTGAGTTTCATCTTACTCATCACGTAAGAATTTACAAATGAGCCGCATAGAAATGCCGTGAAACTTGCAAACATTATCCTTGGCACACTGCCGTAAATGGATTCCATTGCTCCCTGAAGTTCCCAGGCAGCACCGCCGGGCAGCAATATGGCTACTTGCAGGAATAGCGATACCAGCAAGTTTGCAGCAAAACCCAGCCATATCATAAGGCGTGCCTTACGAAAACCGTAAACTTCTACGATACAGTCGTTTAGAATATAAGAAATTGGGAAAACTATTACACCTGCCGTGATTGTGAAAAAACTGCCTACGTCGATAGTTTTGATTTCAATAAGGTTTGAGATAATGAGGCAGATGCAAAAAAGTGAGGAGAGGAGAAGGAAAGTTAAAGAAAAGCGTGGTCCTTTCATTGTTCTTGTTTTTAACGAGGTAGCAAGCACTCGGTGGTTAATAAAAATTTTTTGTCACCGCAAAGGTACGCATTTTTTGCGGATTTGGCAAATTCCGCCATAAATCAGAGGCTAATTAGTCTAATTGGTCTAATAAGACTAATAAAAATTTCGGAGCACCGGGAAATTACCGAGTACTCCGAACGGGGATGTTTGTGCAATTTTTGTTTATGTTATAATAATTACTTTATGATAATTTTCTTTATGCTTTGTCTGCCGTCACTGCCGATTGCTTTTACGATATAGATGCCTTTCTGCAAGTTTTCCGTGGAAAGGACGGAACAGTCTGCTTTAGCAGCAATATTACCTGTGGTGCTATATACGGTGATTGTGGCATCACTTTCGCAGCGGATATTATTTCCGTCAAAAATTATGTTTGCATCCGGCATTGAAATACGTTCTGTGGCAGTAAGTGTAGGCGGATTTTTAGAGGGAACATCACCATAGGTGTAGTATGCCAAACCCTGATTTGTGGAGCATACCCATAGTTCCACGTAAGAGCTGTTGTCTGTGTTGACAACCACGTCACCTGTTGCATTGCCGTTTTGGCTTGTGTTGCTGAGTCCGTTTGCCGGGAAATCGCAGATTACGTCTGCATCGGAGTAGTCGCCGGAGTTTGGGCATTTGCGGCTATAGGTGTAAACAAGATGCTAAGTGAAATTAGTGCTAATTGTAATGATTTATACATAATGTATATTAGTCTTGTTGTTATGTATGATAAATGTGGCGTGATATATGTAAATATGTAATATTTTACTCATTATTTTGAGCTAACCGCAAAAGTAATAAAAATTCATGAATAAATATGATTTTTTCAATGAAAAGGTGATAAAAATCGGTAAAAACGAAGGTGAAAAGTAGTGTTAAGCCTATATTATAGGCTCTAATTGTAGTGCCGTGGCATGCCAAATGAATCAGTCTAGAGTCTAGGGTCAAGAGTCAAGAGACAAGGGGTTTGACCTGTCAGACGAGTCGGACGGGTCTTCCCAAACGTATAAGTCAAGAGTCAAGAGACGATGCTATGGCATGCCAAGCGAACTTGCGGAAAAATACTTTTTTTAGTTAATAATGTGAAGAATCCAAATAGAAACGCAACGTTTTTCATGTTAATATTATGAAAAACA
>JBJECR010000012.1:0-4929 GCA_051871275.1 Muribaculaceae bacterium
TGATGGCTTTTCAATAGCAGTTATGTAATGCTTTCGGATAGCTGAATAGTTACTTAACAATCAAATACGGTGCAAAGATAAAAGTTAACAGATTGCCGCAAGCTCTCCAAGCTTGCATCTTGGTGTTATCCCGGTTTGCTTGGCAGGTTCACTTGGGATGCCGTGGCACGCCACGGCACTACAAGTTGGTGTTATCCCGGTTTGCTTGGCAAGTTCGCTTGAGATGCCGTGGGATGCCGCGGCACTACAAGCGGGTGTTATCCCGGTTTGCTTGGCAAGTTCGCTTGAGATGCCGTGGGATGCCGCGGCACTACAAGCGGGTGTTATCCCGGTTTGAATCTATTCGGAGAATTTGCGGTAATATTCTTCCAGGATATAGCGGATGTTGAAGTAGTAGCCTTGCGGTGACTTTTCGCTTGCTTGCTTCACTGCGATATAGTCGAAATACGGTTCAACGTACTGCTGGCTGTCTGCTACCACATTTTGGAAATTGAGAATATTGTACTCGTGCTTTGGATTTATCACGAACCATGCATTGTCTGTGTCCAGTCCCGTGCCGGTGGAAACTATCGCTTCCAGAAGGTGATTGAGGCGATACTGCCAGATTGCGGCACGATTGTGTTTCTGCCGCTTTTGCAGAGCAAAAATAAGAAAATTTATTTGCTGGAAGTCAAACGGGTCATCTTTCAGGGCATGTTCTGCGTATGAAATAATGGAGTCAAGCTCCACACGAGTGTGATTCTGCTTGTAGTAAAGTTTTTCTATTTCTTCGCTCCGCTCGCTTTTGCGGTAGGGATTGAAATCCTCCTGGAAAAGCATACCCAAGTAGAGGTGGCGGTAGTCCTGAAGCGTCATTATTGTCTCGTTCTGCTCATATTGGTGCATGAGTTTCGGATAATAATACTTTGAGTTCGGGTCTGTTACGTCACGACGAATCTGCTCCATATCAGGGCGTTCGATAGTAATCTTTTTTTCCGGAGATTTAGCGGAAACAAGGGTTGTGGAGATTATTATTGCTGTGAAAAATATGTATCTTATAATGCTGTTCATGATGAAAAATCAGTGTTTATAAAAGGAACGTTTTACATTTCTGTTTATTGTGAACAAATTCACCATTGTAATCACAAAAATTATTAAAAAGCCTATTGCACATGCAGTAAGAGGCGAAGCCGGCTGCAGTCCTGTCTGAGAAAGAATGGAAGTCCAGAGGTGAGACGCAATCAGCATTATTGCGGCGGAAATGATGTAAACGGCTGTGTTTACGGCTATCACAATATTATAATAGTGTCTGCAAATCTCGCATGGTTTGAAGCCGAGCATCATCAGACTGTGAATTTTGTCCTTGTTTTTCTGCAGCAGGAGGTGAAGCGAGAGTAGCAAGATAAAGAGAGCGAGGCAAGAAATCACTATGCCGATAGTGATGAGGATAGACGTCAAAAGGAGGAGAAAAAAATGTGCTTTGTCGGCACTTTCAGAGCCGGAATCAGTGTCGTAGCCTTTTTCACTTATATAGTTTTCCACTTCCGGGTCGCCGGGACGTGACACTTCCGCAATCAGCCTTGTGGCAGGTGTTTCGCCCTCGGAAAAAATCGAGTTGGCGTATTCCATAAATGTTTCCGGCACGGCAATGGTGTTCAGTCGTGATGAAAAGCCTACAATTCTCCCCGTGAAGTATTCTTGCTTCCCGTTTCCGCTGAGCGACAGGCGGATAGAGAATATTTTTATCATTTCTTCGCTCACAGTTGGCAGTCCTTGTGATGAGGCAAAGCCGAAATTGTAAAGTGAAAGGTAGTCTTTTGGCAGTATTATCGGCACGGTTCGGCTACCGGGCTTGTAATGCCATGTTGAGGGCGTGACGTCGATAAATCTATCCGGGATAGCCTCAAAAAATAGGGCTGTTGACATACCTCGTCCGCCAACGTTTACCATGGCGTTCACACTGAACTGCGACGGCACGAATTTGCCCAAGTCTTTCACCCACGGCTGCGACTGTAAATCCGCAATTTCATCTTCATTAAAAGCCAAATCACCACCTCCAAGAGCCTTAACGTGCTTTGACAGAACGATATAGCTGCTTGGCACCACACTTTCCGCACCGCTGAGGATTTTATTCACATCGGAATAAAATTTTATTGCCGTCAGCACTATTGCCAGCCCCACAAGGTTTGCCAGAGCGTAGCCCGCAATTTGTGCCGCACTCACGTTTTTGTGTAGCAATATTTTTACTAAGTTCTTCATAACGTGAGGGTTATGGGGTTTGAAAGAGCAAGACTGTTACCTACGGAAGTGGTGATTATTCCTGCACCTTGACTTGCAGCCTCCTCTGTGATGATTTCGGCGAGAATGTGATTGTTTTCCTCATCAAGGTGACTTACGGGTTCATCAAGAATGATGAAGTCAAACGGCTGGCACACTGCACGGATAGCCGCGGCTCTTTGCTGCTGACCCACGGAGAGATGTGCGGCTTTCTTTTGCAGGTGTGCTTCAAGACCGAGACGCTCGGCAAGCGTTGCTATTTGCTGCTCAGTCTTGTGGTGAGTGATGTCGTTTTTTATGCGTATATTTTCCAGGAGTGTGAGTTCCGGGAAAAGCATCATTTCTTGTGGCAGATAAGCCAAAGATTTGCGGCGGAGCTCGCACCAAAAGTTGATGTCAAACGTTTTGACGTTGCGACCGTCAAAACTTATTTCGCCTATGTAGTCCATTCGGTTGCCATAAATAAAATTGCATAGCGATGATTTCCCGGCACCGCTGCGTGCAGCCACAGTGTAGGTCTCGCCTTTGTGGAAAGTCACGTCGTGAAGCCACACTTGTGACTGCGAAGAAAATTTTTCTTCACCGTCACCAGCAAAAACTTCCGGCAAAACGTTTTTTATGGCAATTTCACTAATCATTGCTTGGCAGCGTATTCGATTAGAGACTTGAGAATACTGCTGTTTGTGCCGTTGAGCCTCAGGTCTGCTTTGAGCGAATTGTCTGTGAGCCAAAGGTTTGCAGTGAAGCCGAAAGGAGAGCTAATTGCTTCTTGTATAGGGCTGTTTGCAGGAATATCAATGTTTACGTAACCCAAGCAACCTGAAAGATCCTCACATGCTATGCGGCTGTTTGTGTCCCTAATGGGAGATGATGAAACGGCAAAATACGGGTCAAGGTCTGCGAAATAAATTCTGCGGTAGTCGTAGGAAATATAGTCTTGTCCCCAGTCTTCGTCTGTTTCCACTCTCATAGAGCCTGAGAAAGAAGCCATGCCAATAAGCGAATTTATCTGTGAGCGGCTATAGTCATCTATGTTTGCAACGGCAAGGTAGTCCCAGGCAGTTTCAGGCGATGTGAAGAGAAATCTTGCATCTGCCGCCGGTCTTGCTGCGAACACCAGTCCTCCGTTTAGTGCCGAGCCTAAAAGTGACAGCATAGAAAGCGAAGAAGTATCGTACGTGCTGAATTCATTCAGTGCATAGTTGATTATTTCTTCAGATTCCGTAGGTTTGCCTATAGCCACAGCCACTTGAGCTTCATCCGGAATGAAGCAGAGCATATCTTCGTCAATCGGAGCAACGAGTTGTGAAAAATCCGGGTATTCTCCGTTGTCCGTAACTGCCGTTAATTCAGCCTCAATGAGGTTATCTTGAAGGTTAGCCATAGCACAAATGTGTGTTCCGCAAGGCTCCTGTGACATAAAGGAGAATACAGGTACGGAACTCATTTCCTGTTCAGGAATATATACGATGCAAGCCGCTGTTACGTCGGCACAAAGGTATTCGTAAGCCGCTCCGAGGTTTGTTGCGGGATTTTGTTCTGCATCCGTTAAACATTTATCCACTGTTTCCACAGAATCCGCTAACCAACCTTGGTTGCCGTAGGTCACGAGAACGGAGCCGCTGTCAAGTTTATAAACGGTGTAGCCGTCCTGCGTGTCTGTGCTTTTTGCACTTGCAATCATAGCGGAGTTGAAAAGTTCAGGCTGCGTAAGTTCAAATGTAATCACGGTTTTCTCGTTGGTATCCATGAAAATCACAATTCTATTTAGATTTACCATGCTCGCCACGGCGATAAGTTGTTTTGTGCGGATTTTGTCTTTTGTGTTCATACGTTCCACCAGGTTTGACAGTTCCGGTGAAAGTGTGACTTTACCTTGAACAACTTTGCACCCTGCATTTTTTACGATAGCATCAATGTCTGCCACAAAAATGAGTCTTGAATCAGCCGGCACAGTGCTTAAGATGTCGCCCTCCAGAGTTTTAGAGCAAGAAGTGACAATCAGCAGCATTGCGATTGCCAGAAATTTTAGAATGTTAAGATTATGAGTTTTCATCTTTCATTGCATTTCAAGGTGTAAAGTTACCATTTTAATATCATTTATGAAATTCTTTTTATCGTATTTTTTTGCTGAAAGAGCATAAAAAAAGGGAAAGCGAGCTACATCGCACCGCTACAACCTCTTACCGTTGCTTCTGTCAAGACCTGGCGGAGTTCAGAGGGAGCTGGTCGTGTAGGACTTTCCCGGGTGCAAAGGTACAAACTTTTCTTGGATTCTCCAAGACTTTGTGCGTTTTTGTGAAATTTTTGCTAACTTTGCACTTATAAAAGTATCTATAAAAATGGCAAACTATCAGTATCAAACATCAGGAACTTGCTCAAGACTAATAAATATTGAGGTAATGGAAGATGGCACTCTCGGCGAAATTTCTTTCGTTGGCGGTTGCCATGGTAATCTTCAGGGTATAGGAAAACTTGTGAAAGGCATGAAGCCGGAAGACGTGATTTCTCGCTTGAAAGGCATTAAGTGCGGTGCAAAACCTACTTCTTGCCCGGACCAACTTGCCCAAGCACTGGAATTGATTCAGGAAAAGCAGAAATAATTGCAGAGAAAAAACTGCTTCATGGCTAATTCGCTAAAATAGCTAAATTAGCTAAATTAGCTATCTTAGC
>JBJECR010000013.1:0-4914 GCA_051871275.1 Muribaculaceae bacterium
TATTTTACAATATATTAACATAAGAGGGCATATCGAATTTTGATACACCCTCATTGGGCTAATTGGACTTATTCGGCTAATCCGGACTTATCCTCCTTGTTTGGCTGATTGCTTAGATTTGAGATTATTGCGGCAGATTTTTTCTTTCAAAGGCGTCGATGAAGCTGGCGGGAGTGGCGTTGTAAATGGTGATGGCGTGGGTGTCGGCATATCGGCGGATTTGGTGATATGCACGGAAGGCGATGTAAAAGCTGTAAATTATTTGGTGGAGGGGGTATGCGGAGTATTCGCTTTTAATTCGTGTTTCTTCTTTTTTCTCTTCCTTGTAAAAGTGAGGCTGAATGGAAACCACTTCGTTTTGTTCGTTTACGGAAATTGTTTGGAGCCATGAGTGGTCTGCTCCCACGAGGTATATCTCCTTGAAACCCTTGAAGATAGCCACCATTATAGAGGCTATGAGCACGTTTCTGGGACGCGGCATGGCGAGTGCGTGAGTGAAGGCAAAGTTTTGAATCTGGTGCCAGCCTTCTATGCCCACCATGTTGAATTTTTCTATTGTGAGGTTGCTCAGCTCTGCGGCATTTTCTTTGCGAGGAATGAAAAGCGTCATATTCCAATCCACTTTTGCGAGATTTTCGTAGAGACGGCGAACGTTGTCGTTTCCCTTGCCTTTGAAGAAATGTGGGTCTGCGAGAACGTAGTATTTAGGCTTGATTTCAAAAAATTCCGGACTGTTTGCAGCAAAGTTCACGGCGAGAGTTTCAGACTTTTTCAGCAGTTCCGCATAGTCTGTGAGTGTTTGACGCAGAGAGGGACCGTTTCCCATGATAATCAGGGGTTTGTCACCGGAAACTTTGGCAATTTTTGTGGGTCGTGACTGGAGGAGCATTTTCCCGATAGCGAGGAAGCTGTCCACGACGTTTTGGAGACCGGAAACGGTTGGGTCAGAGAGAGTTTTCGTCATAAACGTGGTTTTTTAAGTATTCGGTAACGGGTGTGGGGCGATAATCCAGTGCGGAGAGGAGTTTTTCTGGGGAGAAAGTGAGGTCCTGCGTTTTGAAGCGGTACATTTTGCTGTTCCAGCCTTCAATTCCGAAGACGTCGCCGATAAAGCGGCAGAAACGAGCTTTTCTGTCGCTTGTGGTGAAGATACGTCTGTCGCCGAGGCGGTGTGCGAGAGCTTCCGCAATATCGCTCACGCTGTGGTTTATTCCGTCGTTGAAGTTATATATTCCTGTAATGTTTTTCTGCGAGCATTTCACTGCGACTTCCGCCACGGCAGTAGCGTGAACGGCGCTGCAATGTCCGTCTTTGTCCTTGATGTGGAGGTATGAGCCGCGGAAAATCTGGTGAGCGATTTTGATTCCGAGGTTATCCATTTCCGTGCCAATCACCATTTCCGGAAGGCGGAGAATGACGGATGGCGTTTCTGCAAAATGAGAAGCAAAATGCTGCTCTGCAAGGAATGTTTCGGTGCTGTCGTCAAGTGGTGTTTCCTCATTGAAATTCAGTCCTTCTTCTGCATCATAGATGTTTGTGGAGGAAAGACAGACAGCATAGCAAACGCCCTTTACGGGAGTGTCTTTGGTGAGCTTATTCATATCGCAGACCACAGCCACGGCAGCTCCGGTGAAATCCTCCGGCAGCCGCTCCGCAAAAATCTTTTTGGGGCTTACGAGCGGATAATCCTCCGAGAAATATTTTACTAAATAAGGCGTGAGAAATTTCTTTGCGCCTATAATCAGAAGAGAGTCGAAAATCATGGTTTTATGAGTGAAAAAATGAGTGAAAAGTATCTTTTAATCAGTCCGGAAACGGAAAGTGACAAGCCGTTTTCTTTCAGTCCGCGGTATTTTTCTTTAGGGTTGGTGAAAAGTCTGTGGCGGAGAGTAGTGGACATACCGCCGTCTGTCATTTCCACCATATCGATGGGGATATATTTGTATTTCAGCCGTTCCTTGCCCAGGATGCGAGCGATGAATTCAAAGTCTGCCGCAGTGACGTAGTCTTCCTTGTAATTGCCGTATTTTTCATATACTTCACGGCGGAGAAAAAGAGTGGGGTGGGGTGGTGCAAAGAGTCTGCTGAGCCTTTCCGGGCAGAAATTTTTTGCACTGTACCGCCTTACGGTTTTGTGGCTTTCAGGGTTCACGAAATAGACGTCGCCGAAGACAGCCATAATGCTTTCATCTTTCATTGCAATGCTCACGAGGGTGAGGATGTCTGTAGCGGTGAATCTGTCGTTGCCATGCAGAAGTCCAATCACGTCGCCTGTGGCGATTCTTATGCCGTAGTTCAGAGCGTTGTAAATGCCCTTTGCGGGCAGGGTTATAGCCTTTATTTTGTCTCTGTGCTTGGCTGCGGCATCCGCAATTATTTTTTCGCTGCCGTCGTTGCTTTCTCCGTCAATTATGATGTACTCGATGTCTGCAAAGTTTTGTTCAAGCACGGAGTCAATCGTGGCTTTAATGTCGCGGACATCGTTTCTGGTGGCTGTGATGATGGAGATTTTCATAGTTCAGGCAGTGAGGGCATAAATGGAGATAAGTCCGCCGGCAACGGCTGTGACGTATATTGCGGACCAGATGATAAAAGAGCGGTTGCGGTAGCAGCCTTTAGAAATCACGTATGCGGCAGCGGGAACTATCATCGGCAGGAAACAGAGCGAATATCGCGATACACTGCCTGCAAAAATGTATGCCGGAATGAGCCACAGGAGCAGTCCTGCGAGAGCGAGGCGTTTGAGGATATCATCGTGGCATTTGCGGAAAGCAAAAAGATAAAAGTATGCCACAATGCCGGAGATGGCGTACCAGGGGTATGATAAGTGACTGTACCACTGCGTGAAACCATACACCATATCTCGCTCGAAGTTCCACGGCAACGGAGTGATAATCTGCACAAGTGCGGAAAGCGGCAATAGGAGAACTTTTTTCCAGAAAGGGAAAGAGAAATAGTCGCCGATAATAGTCCAAAATTCCGCACGGTTTGAGTCGAAAGTGACGTAAGCTCCGCTGATGTTTTCCGCCTCCGAGATGAAATTCATCACCCGGGAATGAAAAAAGATGTGGTATGAAGCAAAAATGAAGCCCACAATCAGTAAAACGTACAGCAATCCGACGTTTTTCTTAAGACTTTTGAAATCTGTCATCATCACTATTGCAGCAACCGCCGGGAAAGCAAGCCAATGGTAGCGTACAAGTCCGAAAAGCAGCAAAACAGCCGCAATGGCAGGGTAATTTTTCTTTTTGCGGAGCAGGAGCAAGATGAAAAGCGAGAGAAATAGGGTAATCAGTCCTTCCTTGAGGAGCAAAGTGGCATGGTTCAGGAAATAGCATGTCGCCGAAAGGAGGATAACAGCAACTGTAGGAGCGGACGGAGCATTTTTTATCACCCTGTGAGTGATTTCTCCGCAAACAATAATGCTGAAAAGAATAGCCGCCTGATTTATGATGAGTGGCGGCACGATACTGATACCCGTAATTTTCCAAACAGCGGCAATGAAGAGAGAATAGCCGTAATTATCTGCCTGTTCGCCTGTTACGATGCTTTTTGCGGTATAAAAATAGCGATTATAGTCCGTATTAAACAAGTAAGGGCTTGAGGTGTCAAGTCCATGCTCCACAGTGTAGCCGTGAACGTTTGCCACTATGCCAATGGCAGTGAGAACACTTGCGGCAAGCAGAGCATACCATGCCGTTTCGCTTTTCCATTCCGTCTTGCTCAGAGTGTATTCAATGCCAATCCAGAGGCAAACAAAAGCGGCAAGCGTGCCGGCAAAATCCACACCGGGCAGCATTATCATAGCAAAGCCTACGATAATCAGTGCTACGGTGCGAGCGGTAATTCGGTGTAGATTAAGCGGTTTCAATTTAATCTTCTTGTTCTTCTTTCACCACGTAAGGCGAAGATTCGCTGTCAAAGCCATCAGTGGTGAGGAGGTCGTAAATATCCAGGCAAGCCTTGGCATCTAAAGAAGCGTAAGCCTGCTGCGGCGGAGTGAGGGTGTCTGCTTCCCAGTTAGTGAGTCTCTGTCCTTTGCTGATTCTTTTGTCAAAAAGGATAGCATAAATTTTTTGCAGGGAATTGTCGGAGATATCGTATTTTTTTACGAAAGATTGGAGGTCGATAAAAGCACCGGGATTGAAGTCATCCAGTTTGTGAAGTGCCCGGAGATCATCGTTAAGCGAAAGTCCGACTTTAGTAACATTTTCACACTCTAAAAACTCGCGGATGGAATCCGTGAAACCTGTTTTGTTAAGGCGGAAAAGGAAACATTCCGTATGAGTTGCAATCTGCATAAGGCACACCTTGTGTGTATGTCCTTTTCTGAAAGAGGGACGAGTTTCCGTGTCAAAACCAACAATAGGCTGTGACAAAAGGTATTTAATAGCTTTGTCTGCGTCTTTGGGATAGTTTATCACGATAGTTCTGCCATCGTATTCCATCACCGGCAGACTGCTTACTTGTTCTTTGGAAATGCTAATCATAACTGCAAAGTTACGCTTTTTATGTGAAAAATCAATGAATTCAAAGGAATTTCCCACACGATTGTCATATTCTCTTATCTAGAGCCTGTTTCATAATAAATGTTAAAGCAGAGGCGGGCAGTCATTGAGCAGATTTGTTCGTGCTTATAAGGGCGTGTGGCGAGCCACATAACCGTTAAGCACGGACGAAGATGCCAATGAATGTCCGAGCAAAGGTATTTTTTTGCATAGATAATTGAATTTAAGCGATTTACTAAATGTGCTTTAATGAAAGCATCATGCACGCAAATTCAGCCATAATTAGTGCTGTGTATAAAAATGTGCTGCCCTATCGCATATTTTGGGCGATTTTCGCTTTTCGCCGCAGTTACATAGCTCGCTATGCTCCTTTGGCTCAAAACAAAACTCGCCTCAAACTATGCAA
>JBJECR010000014.1:0-21870 GCA_051871275.1 Muribaculaceae bacterium
TTATGTATCAATTTTTTACAAAAAAATTTTTATTTGCAAGTGTCAAACTCCCGTTCTTATAAAATTTGATTATATTATCTCTATTTAGAATGTCCGCAGTTTTGAATAATTAACTATAGTAAATGCTATTTTGTAACTTATGGGAGCCAAGGTCTAAAAGGTGCCACGCATTTCTGTTTTTATGGCATAATAAATGTTAAGGAGCGTAGGGCGTTTGCTGTAATATCGGTAAAAAGTAGTATCTTTGCAGAAAAACAGAATTATCATGAATAAAAAACTCGTTACACTTATATCAATAGCTTTGCTTCTCAGTTCTTGTGGAATGTTGAATAACGGTATTAACACAGGTAAAAAAGCACAATCTCCGGAATATTATATTTCGCAAAACGGTGATAGAGTACCGGTAGAACACAAAACGGAGCAAGCTGTTCAAGTAGATACCATGCAAACAGCCCCCAAACAGCAAGAAACTATACAAAATAAACCTGTAGAATATGTAGATACCGTTGATTACTCCAAACTTCTAAATGGTGAATGGATACTTGTGGAAGTAAATGGAGAAAAAGTGACAGGCGACGACCGTCCATATTTGACTTTTGAAGCCTCAAAGGGCAGATACTATGGAAGCAATGGTTGCAATGTCCTCAATGGCACTTATAAGGCAAAAGCTGAAGGCGTGCTAGAACTCGGTGAAGGTGCCACAACTATGATGATTTGCAATGACGCTCCATACGAATACCTAATAAATGGTGCTCTTGGTCAAACAGTTGGATTCAGAATTGCAAAATCCGGTACAGAGTCACTTCTTCATCTTTTAAGCAATAGAGGTAGAACAGTTATGCTTCTTAAACGAACAAACCTTGACTACGTTAACGGTGCATGGAAAGTAACAGCGATAAATGGTTCAACGGAATTGGTGAGCGATAAAATGCAGTTTGTATTTGATATGGAAAACCTTACAATACATGGAAATGCAGGTTGCAATATCGTGAATGGAAAAATGTTTCTTGATCCGGATATTGCAAATTCACTCCAATTTCACGGATTGGCTTCAACTCGCATGATGTGTCCTGACATAAATGGAGAAACCGCTCTCCTCGTAGCATTTGAAGAAACTGCCACTTGCTTTAAGGTGGATTCAAATACAATAGTATTTAAAAGCAAAACAGGTGAAGAACTGATACGATTTGACAAACTTGACATCTATCATGATAAACGTGATTGATAGAGGTTTTGCCGAATACGATGAAGTTTTGGCGGAACAGCAAGCAATTTTTGACAAATTGGTAAATAAACAGAAAACACATTCCGAAATAAATGAGGAATGTGTTATTCTTGTTGAGCACCCGAGCGTTTATACTCTTGGTGTGCACGCAAAAAGTAGCAATGTGCTTGTAAATTCCAAGTGGTTAGAGGACAATAAAATCAAATGTGTTCATATCCAAAGAGGAGGTGATGTCACTTACCATGGTCCGGGACAAATAGTGGTGTATCCTATTATCTCTCTGCAAAAACACTGTATTTCAGTTAAGAATTACGTTTCTCTGCTGGAACAAGCCGTAATTGAAACTCTTGCTCAATATGGAATAGAGTCGGGAAGAGTGGAAGGTGCAACAGGGGTATGGTTAGGTATAGGTACTCGAGATGAAAGGAAAATTTGTGCTATAGGTGTCAGATGCAGCAGATTTATCACCATGCACGGATTGGCACTGAATGTAAATACGGATTTAAGTTATTTTAATATGATTAACCCTTGCGGATTTATAGATAAAGGAGTCACATCTATGGCAAAGGAATTAGGTCGCAAAATTGATTTTGAGAAAGTTAAAACTGTATTAGCAAACAAAATAATAGAAAAGCTGATATAGCGGTTATTGAATATGCCTTTCCGCATGATAACTAGAGCGGACAAGCGGTGCACTTTCTATGTGGCGAAAGCCTTTTTCTTTACCAATCACAGCATATTCTGCGAAAGTGTCAGGGTGAATATAATCTTGCACGGGATAATGTTTTTCCGTTGGCTGTAAATACTGCCCTATAGTCATAATTTTGCAATTGACTGCGAGTAAATCATCCATAGTTTGGAGTATTTCCTCTCTTGTTTCGCCCAGTCCGAGCATAATGCCGGATTTTGTACGAATACCCGCATTTGCAATGTATTCAAGCACACTGAGAGAACAATCGTAAGTGGCTTTGCATCTCACTTCGGGAGTAAGACGCCGAACGGTTTCAAGATTATGAGAAATAATGTCCGGTTTTTGTTCAATTAAAATGTCAATGAGTTCTTTTTTGCCTTGAAAATCCGGTATTAAAGTTTCCATAGTCACTCCGGGGCACTGACAGTGTATTTCAGAAATGATTTTAGCCCAATGTCCTGCACCTAAATCCGGCAAATCGTCACGATCCACAGATGTAAGTACAACATGTTTGAGTCCGAGCTCGCGGATAGACTTTACAATCTCATCAATTTCTTTTGTGTCTAATGGCATCGGCTTACCGGTTGCAACATTGCAAAAACGGCAGTTACGAGTGCAGACATTTCCGCCTATCATAAAAGTAGCGGTGCCGTTACCCCAACATTCGCCTCGGTTCGGACACATTCCGCTGGTGCAAATCGTATGCAAGCAGTGATGATTCAGGAGACCCACCACCTTAGCCGATTTTTGACCGTTAGGTAGTTTTATTTTGAGCCATTCCGGTTTTCTTCTGAAGTCTGCTTGCATGGATTTAAGGAAAAATAAATTTGTTTATCCGAATTTACTTATTTTTCTCAATTGAGACTCGTTTAGAATCTTAATTCTCCTTCCGTCAACAATTATCAATTTTTCGTTCACAAAAGAGGTAAGCGTGCGAATTGCATTTGATGTGGTCATATTAGAAAGATTTGCGAGATCCTCGCGAGCCATATAAATGTTTATGGTAGAGTTATCGTCTTCATAGCCATAATTATCCTTGAGTAGGATAAGTGCTTCTGCAAGTCTGCCACGGATATGTTTTTGCGTAAGGTTTATGATTTTTGTGTCAGATCCGCCCAAATTTCGAGAAAGTTCATGAATGAAGAACCAGGCGAGTTTCATATTGTTGTTTATCATATCGGAGACCAGCGACATTGGCAGTGTACCCAATGAAGACTGTTCTATTGCGGCTGCACTTGAAACGTATGGTTCATTAGCAAAAAAAGCTCTGTAACCAAAATATTGAACCGGGCGAATAAGCCTGAGTATTTGTGCTCTGCCGCCCACACCGTCTTTATAAAGTTTTACTTTGCCTTTAAGCAAGCACCAAAGGTATTCCGGCGTTTCTTTTTCGGCATATATAATTTGGTTCTTTTTGAAGTTATGAATTTCAAAGGCATCAACAATACGTCGCTTCTCATCGGCATCCAGAATGTTCCAGATGCCGGATAGGTCTTCGCTTATTACACGTTCTATGACAGTCTTTATCATATTAAAAATATGTCGTATGTTTATGTTTTAGAACACAAAGGTAATGTTTTTTTATTAAATAGTACTGATTTTTTAATAAAAATTTCATAATTTACGCTAAAAAGTACACTATTGTGATATATATGACAAAAAAATGCAGAGCTTGCGTATCTCTATGCAAACTCTGCAAAATAACAATAAATAACTAATTCTTAAATATCAATTTTTCACCATCAAAATCAATCAATATGGGTTTGTCTTTATCAACGTTTTGAGCAAGAATGTCTTTAGATAATCTATTAAGGATTTCCCTGTGAATAACACGCTTAACAGGTCTTGCACCGAATGTCGGGTCATAGCCTTCATCTGCAAGGTACTGAATAGCAGCCGGAGTGATATCCAATGTTATGCCATTTGTGGCAATCATCTTTTTTACGGAATTCATTTGCAGTTTGACGATATCATAAATTTGGTCTTTGCTAAGTGGCGTAAACATAATTATTTCGTCAATACGGTTCAAAAATTCCGGTCGGATATTTTGTTTAAGCATTTCAAGAACTTCGTCTTTTGTTTGCTCAATCACTTGGCGACTATTTTCTTTTGTAATCTTTTCAAAGTTCTCACGTATCACATTACTACCCATGTTTGAGGTCATAATTATGATAGTGTTTTTGAAGTTTACAAGTCTGCCTTTATTATCCGTGAGCCTACCGTCATCGAGCACTTGAAGAAGAATATTGAAAACGTCAGGGTGGGCTTTTTCAATTTCATCAAACAGTACTACAGAGTATGGTTTGCGTCTGACAGCTTCCGTCAATTGACCGCCTTCATCATAGCCAACGTATCCCGGAGGAGCTCCGACAAGTCTGCTGACTGAGTGTTTTTCTTGATACTCACTCATATCAATACGTGTAATCATATTTTCATCGTCAAACAGATACTCGGCAAGAGCTTTTGCAAGTTCGGTTTTACCAACACCTGTTGTACCAAGGAAGATGAAAGAACCGATTGGTCTGCGAGGGTCATTAAGTCCGGCACGGCTACGTCTTACAGCATCTGCCATAGCGGAAATGGCTTCATCCTGACCGATAACACGTTTATGCAACTCTTCTTCCAAGTGGAGAAGTTTATCTTTTTCGCTTTGTACCATTTTGTGAACGGGGATACCGGTCCAATGTGATACAATTTCAGCGATGTCTTCTGCATCAACCTCTTCTTTTATAAGCGGATTATCTCCTTGCATTTCATGAAGTTTTGCCTGATATTCAGCAATTTCCTTTTGCTCCTGCATAATTTTTGAGTAACGGATTTCTGCCACTTTTGCATAGTCACCATCACGTTCCGCACGCTCCGCTTCAAATTTAAGTTGCTCTATATCGCTCTTGTTTTGCTGGATTTTATTCAGCAATTCTTTTTCAGATTTCCATTTTGCGGTAAGCTCTGTTTCGGTCTCACGCATTTTAGCCAATTCTTTTTCAATCTCAGCTACTTTTTCACTTTCGCCTTCACGCATGATAGCGGCACGTTCTATCTCTTTTTGAGCGATATCACGTTTTATGTCGTCAAGCTCAACAGGCAGAGAGTCAATCTCAATACGAAGTTTGGATGCAGCTTCATCAATTAAGTCAATAGCTTTATCCGGAAGGAATCGGTCTGTGATGTATCTTTCAGAAAGTTGAACTGCGGCAATTATTGCTTCGTCACGAATACGCACTTTATGGTGATTTTCGTATCTTTCTTTCAACCCACGAAGTATAGCAATTGCACTTGCAGTGTCAGGCTCATCTATCATTACCTTCTGGAAACGACGTTCAAGAGCTTTGTCCTGCTCAAAGTATTTCTGATATTCGTCAAGAGTAGTGGCACCGATACTGCGGAGTTCTCCACGAGCCAAAGCAGGTTTGAGGATGTTTGCAGCATCCATAGCACCTTCGCCCTTTCCGGCACCTACAAGTGTGTGAATTTCATCAATGAAAAGAATTATTTCGCCATCGCTTTGAGTTACTTCGTTGACGATAGCTTTAAGTCTTTCTTCAAATTCACCTTTGTACTTGGCACCTGCAATAAGTGCACCCATATCAAGAGAATATACTTGTTTTGATTTCAAGTTTTCAGGTACATCACCACGAACAATTCTCTGTGCAAATCCTTCCGCAATAGCCGTTTTACCTGTACCAGGTTCACCTACAAGCATAGGGTTGTTTTTAGTACGACGACTCAATATCTGAAGTACACGACGTATTTCATCGTCTCTGCCAATGACAGGGTCAAGTTTTCCCAATCTTGCACGTTCGCAAAGGTTGATAGCATATTTGGATAGAGCATTGTATGTTTCTTCCGCACTTTGGTCCGTAACATTTTTGCCTTTACGAAGTTCTGCAATAGCAGCGTTTAGGTCGTCGGATGTCAGACCTGCATCCTTAAGAATCTTAGATGCTGCGGAGTTGACATTAAACAATGCTTGAAGCAAAATTTCAATTGAGACGAAAGAGTCTCCCTGTTTTTGTGAAATGTCAACTGCCTTGTCAAAAACGGAATCCGTTTCACGGCTGAAATACTGGTCACCGCCTTCAACTCTTGGCAGTTTACGAATTTCTTCATCTACCTTAGCGGTAATGTTTGCTGCACTAATACCTGTTTTTTGGAAAATGAATTTAACAACAGATTCACCTTCGGTAATTATAGCCTTAAGAAGGTGAACAGGCTCAATCTGTTGCTGATTAGCCTGGCGAGTCAAATCTATCGCTCGCTGGATAACCTCTTGTGACTTTGTTGTAAAATTGTTAAAATTCATAGTATATAATAGTTTTAATTTTTAAAGTTTCTGGTTTTGTTATTGGCAAAACTTGTGCCAATTTTATTATTTACAAAAAGATTTTTCTTTCACATATAAACTATGTTAAAGCTAATTTTGTAAATCGCTGATTTTCAACAATAGTAACTTCAAAGTAACTTAGTGCTGAATTTGTGCCGTCTTGAAAAAGCACTATTTAATAAACTAACTTTGCATCAAAATTATTAACAATATAAATTTAGAAATATGAGTGAATTAAAATTAAAAAAGCAGGAAGCGGGCTATGCTATTGCTTCACTTGGAAATCTTAATGATTTTGAAGGAAAAGCATTTGTTAAGGATGTGTTAGGAACAACAGGTGTGGAAATATCATTTGGTTCTTTGTCAGAAGGACAATGTGTGCCATTTAATCACAAACACAAGCAAAATGAAGAAGTATATATCATTATCAAAGGCAAAGGTGTCTTTACACTGAATGGAAATGATTTTGAAGTAACTTCCGGTGATATAATAAGAATTTCTCCTGATGTGATTCGCACTAACAAGAATACAGGTAATGAAGACTTTTCTTATATTTGTATCCAGGCTAAGTCCGGTTCACTTGAACAATGCACGATGACCGACGGCATAATCTTGGAATAATATCAATTTTCAATCTCCATTTGGCGGAAAGAATAATATTTTGTTATTCTTTCCGTTTAATTTTATTATGGATAAGATTCAAATACATGAATTAAATGAAGTGGCGTTCCCATTTTGCCCGGTAAGGAATATACTTTCAAGAGTAGGGGATAAATGGTCATTACTTGTTTTACATGAGCTTACTAAAGCCCATTCTCCGTTGCGTTTCTCGGTTATAAAGAAAGGAATACCGGATATTTCCCAAAAGATTCTTACCTCTACGCTAAGAATGTTAGAGGAAGATGGATATGTTAATCGTGAAGTATATGCGGAAGTACCTCCCAGGGTTGAATATAGTTTGACATCAAGAGGGCAATCTTTTATAGAAGTATGCCGTCCTGTTATTCAATGGGCGATAGATAATTTGCCGGAAATAATGAATGACAGAAAGACTAATATGGGTAAAAAATGATTTTTCATTTATTTTCTCAACAAGTTATTGTCAAATGCAGGAAAAGTCGTAATTTTGTAGAATAATTAAATGCCAAAATAAATGTCTCGAAAAGTTTTAAATTTTACATATTTATTCCTATTAATTTTATTGGTTTCTTCGTGCGGTGGAGCAAAACTTGCAACTGCCGATGAACAATATGAGCGTGGCGAGTATTTTGATGCTTCCAAAACATATCGCAAAGTATATAATAAACTCACTAAACGTGAAGAACGAAAACAAAGAGGCGAAGTGGCATACAAAATGGGACTTTGTTATGATAAGTTGAATCAGAGTGCCAGAGCCTCAGCTGCTTTTCAGAATGCAATAAGGTATGAGTATGAAGATAGCACTGCATTTTTGCTTTTAGGAAAATCTCTTCAAGGAGAAGGTAAATATTCCGCCGCTATTGATGCATATAAAAAATTTCTCGGTTGTCGGTTGTCTGCAAATAACGATAATAATAGAAAACTTGCACAAAACGGCATTTACGGATGTAAAGAAGCCCTAAAAAATAAAGGCGAAAAAACTCGATATATAGTAAAAAATGCCAAACTTTTCAATTCCAGACGTAGCGACTATGCACCTATGTTTTTTGACAAGGAGTATGACAAACTCTATTTTACCACTACTTCAGAAAAAGTTACAGGTGACAAGAAAA
Organism: Muribaculaceae bacterium; assembly: GCA_051871275.1. Taxonomy (GTDB): domain Bacteria; phylum Bacteroidota; class Bacteroidia; order Bacteroidales; family Muribaculaceae; genus CAJUPY01. Next base: position 7,992 of record JBJECR010000014.1, read on the forward strand.
GTGAAATCACAGGAATGAAAAAAGGGGATATTTGGTTTTCTACAAAAGATGAAAATGGTGAATGGCAAAGACCTGAACCCGTTGAAGGCGAACTTAATTCTGAATTTGACGAAGGTATTGTGTCTTTTTCACCCGATGGCACAACAATGTACCTTACCAAAGCGAGAAGAGAGCCAAATGCTTCTACCTCCGTTGAAATTTATACATCAACACGTAGTGATGCACAGTGGAGTTCACCCGTAAAATTTGAAATAACGGCAGATACACTCTCTGCTTACGGACATCCGGCAGTATCTCCGGATGGTAATTGGCTTTATTTCTCATCAGATATGCCCGGCGGTAGCGGAGGTAAAGATATATGGCGAGTAAATCTTAAAGAAAGTCAAGGCTCTCTTGAAAATCTCGGTGAATTTATAAATACGCCGGGAGATGATGTATTTCCATACGTCAGAGAGGACAGCCTTCTGTATTATTCATCAAATGGAAGACCGGGTTACGGAGGACTTGATATTTTTCGTGCAAGAAAAACTCCTTCCGGTGGTTGGCACGTTGAAAATATGGGGCAGCCTATAAATTCTTCTGCAGATGATTTCGGAATCACTTTCGGTAAAGGCGAGTCCGGATTTTTCAGTAGTAACAGAGGTGACGGTAGAGGATATGACCACATCTATTCTTTTGAGCTTCCGGAACTTAAAATAATGATATCCGGTTGGGTTCTTGATAAAGACGAAGAACCTGTGCCTAATGCGGTAATCAGAATCGTAGGTAATGACGGTTCAAATCAAAAGGAAGTTGCAAGAAATGATGGAAGTTTCCGTTTCCCTCTCAAGAGAGGCGTTTCATACGTTATGATGGCAGGTGCAAAAGGTTATCTGAATGGAAAACAAGAATTTACATCAGACGATGCCGAAGAAGATGCGGAATACTATATTGATTTTATACTTGCATCAATCAATAAGCCTGTTGTGATTGAAAATATTTTCTATGATTACGACAAAGCAACACTCCGTCCGGAAAGTTGCACAGCACTTGACGAAATGGCACAAATCATGCGAGATAATCCAAATATCACAATAGAAATGGCATCGCATACAGACCGCCATGGTGGAGAAGTTTACAATATGAACCTTTCACAACGCAGAGCACAGTCTGTGATTGATTACTTGATATCCGTAGGCATATCCAAGGATAGACTTCAAGCTCAAGGCTATGGAAAATCTCGTCCTAAAGTCATTACAAAGAAACTAAATAGAGAATACCCGCAGTTTCCTGAAGGTACTGAGCTTACTCCGGAATTTATAGAAACACTCAGCGACGAAGATAAAGATGCGGCGGACCAAATAAACCGCAGAACTGAATTTCAAGTGTTAAGTATTGATTATATTTATTGATAATGGAATTTAGAACTCAAATAGTAGCAGACTGCAATAATCCTATCATAAACCATTCAAGACCGGTGGTGATGATGGGTTCTTGTTTTACTGAAAATATCGGTAAAAAATTGCAGAATGCAATGTTTGATGTAACTATAAATCCCTGGGGTACGTTATATAATCCTGAAAGTCTGGCAACTCAACTATCATCTGTGATGTATAATAGTCCGGCAGATGATAGCAGAATTTTTTGTTACAAAGGCATATATCATTCATACGACCACCATACAGTTTTTTCTGATGCCAATAAACCGGGCATTATCAAAAAAATTAATGCTGCTACATATTCTGCACACGAAAAACTGAAAAATGCTTCAGCTCTGATTATCACTTATGGCAGTGCCACTGTTTTCCGCCTTATAGAAGATAACAGTATTGTAGGAAATTGCCATAAACTTCCGGATAAGCTCTTTATTAGAGAGCAATTATCACTTGATGGACAAGTTGAAAAATGGATAAATCTTCTTAATAATTTATTTGCATTTAATCCTGACATTAATGTAATTTTCACTATAAGTCCGATTAGATATAAAGGTTATGGCTTTCATCACAGTCAAGTAGATAAATCTTTACTGTTTATTCTCGTAAATGAACTTCAAAAACATTTTGCAGATTCAGGAAAACTTCATTATTTTCCCGCATACGAGATAATGATGGATGATTTACGCGACTATAGGTTTTATTCTGCAGATATGATACACCCTAATGATGTAGCAGTCGATTATATTTATGATATTTTTAAAAATAGTTTTTTTGACGACCGCACTAAGTCTTTGGCAAAAAAGTGTGAATCTCTTACAAAAAGACTTAATCATAAATTCTTGACAGATAATTCTCAAGAAAGAGCAATTTTTGAGGAGGAAACAAAAAGAATAAGTTTGGAAATTCAGAAAGAGTTAAAAAATGAAGTACAATATAATAGACAGTAGGAGTGTAGTTGATCCGAAAAATACTACTTTTTATGCAATTCGAACTCATACAAATAATGGGCATAAGTATGTAGAAGAATTGTATAAACGAGGTGTTAGAGATTTTGTGATTGAAGAAGATGTTCCTTTTTTGTCTGATAAAAATGATGCAAATGTTCTTCAAGTAAATTCGGTTGTTACTGAATTGCAAAATAGGGCTAAAGAATATCGCAAGACGCTAAGTAATACAAAATTTATTGCAATTACCGGTAGTAGAGGTAAAACTATTGTAAAAGAATGGCTGTATAAATTGCTATCACCGTTAGCAGACAGAAGTCCTCGCAGCTTTAATTCCCAAATTGGTGTTCCTCTATCTATTTTATCTATAAATCCGGATGCTGAAGTTGCTATTATTGAAACGGGAATTTCCAAGCCCGGTGAAATGGAAACTCTCAGAGATATTATAAATCCGGACATTGTTGTTATCACAAATGTAACAGATGAACATTCGGAAGAATTTGAAAATCACTTCATTCACGCACAAGAAAAGCTAAAACTGGCACTAAATGCCCAAACTCTTGTATATCATCTAAATTGTGATAAGGACATACAAAAGATTGTAGATAAGGATTATGACAAATCACGTCAATTTTCATGGTCTGATTCTGAAGACAAAGCTAATATTAACTTAATTTCCAAAAGTATTGACAAAAGCAGGACTATACTAAAAGTAGAACTTAATGGGAAAGAACAAGAAATTGTTTTGCCTTTTACAGATGGTTACAGCATTGAAAATGCAATGATTGTTTTGGCGGCAGCATGTGTATCAGGTCTGAATTTTGATATACGCAATTTTGAAACTTTTGAAGCAGTCAATACCAGAATTGATGTAATAGACGGAGTAAACAATTGTGTTCTTCTATATGACACATTCACGAACGATATAAAATCTTTGCTACCGTCAATTGATTTTGCAGCCAGACGTATTACTCCGGATCGCACGATTTCTCTATTATTACATATTCCTGACGAAAAGTATAAGATTGAACTTGAAAACAATTGTGAATATCAAACTTGGGTTCAAAACTTACACATCAAAGTTCATTATATTGAAGATGTAAATGAGTTTCTATGCAAATGCGTTGAATCAAATTTCAAAAATGAGATAATTTTAGTAAAAGGTTCTCCCTCTTCCGGTTTTAATAAGATTATCTCTTTACTTGAGAAAAAGCAACATGAAACTGTTATGGAAGTAAATCTGGACAATATTATCCATAACTATAATTTCTTCAGAAGCAAAATCAAGCAGGAAACCGGAATAATATGTATGCTGAAAGCTGAAGGATATGGTGCTGGTTCATTACAACTGGCTAAGACGCTTCAGTCACAAGGTGCATACGCAGTTGCAGTAGCAGTTATTGACGAAGGTGTAGAACTCCGTAAAGCAGGGATTACAATGCCGATTATAGTATTGAATCCGGCAGCTGATAATCTAAATTTAATGTTTGATTATAAACTGGAACCTGAAGTATATAGTATAGACATTCTTAAAAAAATTATCTATGCAGCCGGATTAAATGATATTCATAATTTTCCGATACATATAAAACTTGATACCGGAATGCATAGACTTGGGTTTGAGAAATATAATCTGCCTGAATTATTGGATCTTCTTTCAAAACAAAACTGTTTGAAAGTTTCCTCCGTATTCTCACACCTTGCCACTGCAGACTGCCTCAATATGAATGACTATACACAACATCAATTGTCACTCTTTGAACAAATGTCTGCAACAATAAAAGAGTCTTTAAATTACTCAATTAAATGCCACATACTCAATACTGCAGGTATTTTACGATATCCTGAATATCAGCATGAACTTGTCCGCCTCGGTATAGGTCTTTATGGTATTCCTGTTATTAATGATGGCAGCGAGAAAGATTTGCGACCGGTATCTTCTTTATATTCCACGATAATTTCTATAAGTGAAAGGAATCCGGGTGATACTATAGGCTATTCACGCAAAGGCGTTATATGTAGAAAGTCTAAAATAGCAACAGTACCTATTGGGTATGCAGACGGACTTGACAGACATTTAGGTAATGGAAACACAAAATTTTATATTAATGGAGTTTTGTGTCCTACAATAGGCAATATTTGTATGGATATTTGTATGGTAGATGTCACTGATTGTGTATGTAATATAGGTGACAAAGTGGAGATTTTTGGTGAGCACATGCCTGTTACCGTGCTTGCCGAAAAACTTGATACAATACCTTACGAAATATTAACATCTATATCCGAAAGAGTAAAAAGAATTTATTATCGCGAATAACATGGAAAAATTAAAGCAACGTATTCTTCAGGCAGGAAAATCGCTGCCGGGTGGTATCCTTAAGGTTGACAGTTTCCTTAACCACCAGCTTGACCCTAATCTTATGATGGAGATTGCTCGAGCTTTTGCCACAAAACTCGATGGTAAACCTATTAACAAAATTGTTACTGTTGAAGCTTCCGGTATTGCACCGGCTGTTATGCTTGGTTATGTTATGCAGTTACCTGTTGTTTTCGTGAAGAAAAAAGTTCCAAAAACTCTTGATAATTTTTACATCCGTGATGTTCATTCTTTTACCAAGGATAGAACCTACACCGTGAGCATTTCTGCCGACTATCTAACACCTGAAGATCACATTGTCTTCATTGATGATTTCCTTGCGTACGGTAATGCCGCAAGAGGCGTTATAGATTTATGTGCACAGTCCGGCTCAACTATAGAAGCTATGGGTTTTGTTATTGAAAAGGCTTTCCAGGGAGGTGGAGATACTCTTCGCTCTGAAGGATACGACATCATTTCTCTTGCCACTGTTGAACGGCTGGAAGATGGCAAAATTTTTCTTAAAGAATAAATTAATGACAACAAAAGAGATAAAAATAGAAGATTTCGACTATAATTTGCCGGATGATAGAATCGCAAAACATCCGCTTGAGAACAGAGAAGCTTGTAAATTGCTTTTTCGTGATTCTTTTGGTGTAATTACAGAGCATGTGTTTTCCGAGTTGCCCGGCTTGCTACCTTTGAACTCAATGCTTATTTATAACAATACTCGTGTAATAAACGCACGATTGCGGTTTCATAAAAAAGCAGCCGTGGGTGAAGGTGCATTGATTGAAATTTTTTGCCTTGAGCCGTCTTCTCCACGAGACTATGAGCAAAATTTTGCAATGACTTATACATGCAGTTGGCTTTGTTTTGTAGGCAACTCAAAGAAATGGAAAGAAGGCGAATTGGAATTGCCTCTGTCTGTTGAAGGAAAAGAGATTATTCTTAAAGCAAAACGAGAAGAAAAAATAGCAAATGCCTCTATCGTTCGTTTTTCTTGGGATAATATTCAAGTTACTTTCGCCAAAATTATTGAAGCGGCAGGTGAAATCCCTATTCCTCCATATCTGAATAGAAATACGGAAGAGTCTGATTCTCGTGATTATCAAACCGTTTATTCCCATATTGATGGTTCCGTTGCCGCCCCAACAGCCGGACTGCATTTCACAGACTCTCTTTTGAAAAGAATCTCAGATTTGGGAATACCAAGGAGAGAACTTACATTGCATGTAGGAGCAGGAACTTTCCAACCGGTAAAGAGCGATAATATTGGCGAACATCTGATGCACTCGGAGTTTATTTCTGTTGATAAATCTCTGATTCAAGAACTTGCATCAACAAATAGAGATGTAATTGCGGTAGGTACTACTTCTGTTCGAACCCTGGAATCTCTTTATCATATTGGTTGCCTTATTCATCAAGATAAATTTTCAGGAGAAGTGCCACAATGGTATCCTTATGATGAGTCTCACCCCAATTTGTCCGTCAAAGAATCTTTAAACAGAATATTGGCATTTTTGGAGGAAAAGTCACTTGATAAACTTATTGCATCTACACGAATAATAATAGCTCCGGGATATAAGTATAAAATAGTCAAAGGTATGGTCACCAATTTTCATCAGCCGCGTTCTACTCTGCTTTTGCTTGTATCTGCATTTGTTGACGGAATGTGGAAAGAAATGTATGATTACGCTTTGGAACACAATTTCCGCTTTCTTTCATACGGTGATGCATGTTTGATATTCAGTAAAAATAATTTATCTTTGCAAAATATTTAATAATAACAGAAATACATGGCAGAAGATAAAAACAATGATAAGCAGGAGAAAAGCACTAACTTAACCTCAAAAGTAATTAAATATTTGTGGTGGGGATTTGGAATATTTTTTGTGCTGTTGTTCCTTTTTTTCATCTTGATTTATAATGGTTGGGTAGGGTATATGCCCCCAATTGAAGAACTAAAGAACCCGCAAGACAAATTTGCATCAGTTGTTTATTCATGCGATGGCGAGGAGCTCGGTCGCTATTTCAGAAACACAGGAAACCGTGTTTATGCGGACTATGAAGATATATCCCCTTACGTTATTCAAGCACTTGTGGCAACCGAGGATTCTCGTTTTGAAGACCATTCGGGCATAGATATGCGTGCTATGTGTCGAGTGTTCGTTAAAACGCTTATTCTTCAGCAAAAAAACGCAGGAGGTGGTTCTACTATTACTCAGCAGTTGGCAAAACAACTTTATTCACCATCTTCTGACAATATTATTGAACGTGCATTTCAAAAGCCTATTGAATGGATGATTGCAGTTAAACTTGAGCGTTTCTATTCAAAAGATGAAATTATCAAGATGTATCTCAATCAGTTTGATTTTCTCTACAATGCTGTAGGTATTAAATCTGCGTCATACGTATATTTTGGCAAAGATGCTATTAATCTCAATATTGAAGAAGCAGCAATGCTTGTGGGAATGGTTAAAAACCCGTCTTATTTTAATCCGGTACGTCGTCTTGAAATTACCACGAATAGACGAAATGTCGTTCTAAACCAGATGTATAAGGAAGATATGATAACCAAAACTCAATATGATTCTCTATGTAATATACCTATAAAACTGGATTTTCACAAGGTGGATCATAAAGAGGGACTTGCACCATATTTCAGAGAGGAACTTCGCCGTTTCCTTACTGCAAAGAAACCGAAATATTCAGATTATTTTGAATGGGAAAAACAAAAATACGTTGACGACTCTTTGCTTTGGGAGAATAATGCCCTCTATGGTTGGATTGAAAAAAATCCAAAGCCGGATGGAAGTAAATATGATATTTACACAGATGGACTAAAGATTTACACAACTATAGATTCACGCATGCAACGTTATGCAGAAGAATCAGTCGTAGAGCATTTGAGTTCACTCCAAAAGCAATTCTTCAGAGAAAAGAAAAATGTGGCATGTGCACCTTATACAACTAATAGAGATGAAATATCTTTACAACAGATTAATTCTCTCATAAATCGTGCATTAAGACAAACAGACCGTTACCGCGTAATGAAGAAAAACGGTGCATCTGATGCAGAAATTCAAAAAGCATTTACCACCCCGATTGATATGCGTGTATTTACGTATGACGGTGTAGTGGATACTATTATGACTCCTCGAGATTCCGTCCTTTATAATAAACATTTCCTCAGAACCGGTTTTATGTCTATGGATCCTGTTTCAGGATATGTTAAAGCATACGTAGGTGGACCTAATTTTACTTTCTTCCAGTATGACATGGTTTCTACCGGACGCCGTCAAATTGGTTCAACTATAAAACCATTCCTCTATACGTATGCTATGGAGGAAGGATATACGCCATGTGACGAGTTCCTTAATGAACAACCTACTTTGACAGATGAAAACGGCAGACCATGGTCACCGAGAAATGCAGGAAGTGCAAGAATAGGTGAAATGGTGGATTTGCGTTGGGCTCTTACCAATTCCAATAACTGGATATCAGCAAGGCTGATGGCTCAGTTATCTCCGGCACAATTAGTGAGAAATATGCATAATTTTGGAATTACGAACAAAATTGATCCTGTGATTTCTCTTTGTTTGGGCTCATGCGAAGTTTCTGTAAAAGAAATGGTTGGTGCATATACGGCATTTGCAAATAAGGGTATGAGAGCGGAACCTGTTTTTGTTACATCAATAGCGGATTCTAATGGTAATACTCTTGCAGAATTTACGTCAAAACATACGGAAGTAATTAGCGAAAAGGCTTACTATAAAATTGTTTCTATCTTGCAAAATGTAGTAGATGCAGGTACGGGTAACAGAGTCCGCAGACCACCTTATAATATCACTGCACCTATGGGCGGAAAAACAGGTACCACAAATTCTAATTCTGATGGTTGGTTTATGGGCTTTACTCCGCAACTCGTTTCAGGCGTATGGGTTGGTGGTGAAGAAAGATACATTCACTTTAATACTATGGCATTCGGACAAGGAGCTTCTATGGCGTTGCCTATCTATGGACTATATATGTCCAAAGTCTATGCGGACAAGTCTTTGCCATATTCTCAAACTGTTTCTTTCCCATCCCCGGATTTTGATATATGTGAGAAAGAATATTTAGGCGAGTTTCAAGACAAAGAAGATGTTGAAGAAGCATTTCCAGATGTATTTGATTGATGTTAATAATGGTTAATTTGCATCAAATTAAAGTTAAATAAAGTTATAATCTTGTTTTCTTTATTTTTATAAATCTATCACATTTTGCTGTGTGCTAAAAAAATTGTAACTTTGTAACATAGAATCAGAGGAGGCTCGGTAGCTTCCTCTTTTTATGTAAAAAAACGTTTTTATTATGATAGATAAAGAATTGCTCACAAAGACGGTAGAAGAAGCGATTAAAGACACTTCTATTTATATTGTAGATATAACTATATCCAAAGATAATTCCATAATTGTGGAACTTGATAGTGATGACAGTATGGATATTGATATGTGTACCTCAATTTCAAGAAAAATAGAATCCGTGTTTGATCGTGATGTAGAAGATTATGAACTTGAAGTGGGCAGTGCCGGACTGACATCTCCTTTTAAAGTTAAAAGACAGTGGCAGAAAAACATTGGAAATGAAATTGAAGTTCTCACAAAAGATGGACGTAAACTCATCGGTGTTTTAGTAGAGGTTAATGATGATAATTTCGTTATTCAATTTCCTATGAAAGTAAAAGAAGAAGGAAAGAAAAGACCTGTTGTAGTGTCTCATAAAGAACCTATCACTTTTGAAAACTGTAAAAAAGCTTGTTATCTCATAAAGTTTTAATTGATAATAAATAATAAAAATATAATAAAGAATATGGCAAAAAAAGAACAAGCACCTGATATGGTGCAACTCTTTCAGGAACTCCAAGAACTGAAAAAAATAGACAAAGCCACTATGATTGGTGTGCTTGAAGAGTCATTCCGTAACGTATTGGCAAAAATGTTTGGAACAGATGAAAATCTTGACGTGATTATGAACCCTGACAATGGTGACGTTCAGATTTTCCAAAATCTCGAAGTAGTTCCTGATGGCGAAGTTACAGACCCAAATTTACAAATTAGTCTTTCTGATGCACAAGCAGATAATGACCCGGAAGTGGAAATAGGCGAAGAGCATACAAAAGAAATTATCTTTGCTAAATTTGGACGTAGAGCAATTTTGAATCTTCGTCAAACTCTGCAATCAAAAATTCTTGACCTGCAGAAAGAAGCCATCTATTCCAAATTTAAAGATCTTGAAGGAGAATTGGTAACCGGTGAGGTTTATCAAACTTGGTCCAAGGAAACACTTTTGCTTGATGATGATAAAAACGAACTTCTTCTTCCAAAAAGTGAAGCAATCCCAAGCGACTATTTCCGCAAAGGTGAATCTGTAAGAGCTGTAATTATAAATGTTGATAATAAGAACAATAATCCAAAAATTACTGTTTCTCGTACAAATCAAGCATTTCTCCGCCGTCTTTTTGAACTTGAAGTGCCTGAAATCCACGATGGACTTATCAACATCCGTGCAGTGGCACGTATCCCGGGCGAAAGAGCTAAAATTGCCGTTGAAAGTTACGATGACCGCATTGACCCTGTAGGTGCATGTGTAGGTGTAAAAGGTTCACGAATTCATGGTATTGTAAGAGAACTTCGTAATGAAAATATAGACGTAATCAATTATACATCAAATCCATCACTTTTCATTCAGCGTGCTCTTTCACCTGCAAAAATTTCCTCTATCAGAATAGATGAAGAAGACAAGAAAGCGGAAGTATTTCTTCGTCCGGAAGAAGTTTCACTGGCAATCGGTAAAGGAGGTATGAACATAAAACTTGCTTCAATGCTCACAGGTTATGAAATTGATGTTTATCGTGATTCTGAAGAGGCATTTGAGGACGATATCTACCTTGATGAATTTAAAGATGAAATTGATGAATGGGTAATTGACCAACTTAAAGAAATCGGTTGCGTCACAGCAAAGAATGTCCTTGCTATTCCACGAGATGAACTTATCACAAAAACAGACCTTGAGGAAGAAACAGTGGATAATGTTTTAAGAGTTCTTCAAGCGGAATTTGAAGACTAATCCACATTTACTCTCAATTATTCATCAATTTTTATTTTAGAATCTAATTTGAATTTTTTTTAATACATGGCGAGAACAAAAATAAGTAAAATTGCAACTGATCTCAACATTGCTCTTCCAACTGTTGTAGATTTTTTGCGTAAACAGAATATTGAAGTTGAAGATAGTCCTAACGCAAGAATTGACGATTCTGTAGTAGAACTATTAGTTAAGCATTTTAAAAATGATAAGGACTTGAAGACTCGCTCTGAACAGTTCTCGTCAGACCGTTTACAAAATAAAAAAGCAAAGCAAGAGCAGGTTCAAGAACAAGTAGAGGTAAAAGCTCCTGTTGAAACTATCCAACAACCCAAAATTTTAGGTAAGATTAACCTTGACAGCCAGGGAAATCCTATTAAAAACAAAATTGAAGAGAAACCTGTTGCTGTTCAAGAAATAGAGGAAGTATCTAAAACTGAGAATGTTGAGATAACAAATGAACCGGTAGAAAATGCAGGTCAACAACAAGAGTTGCCTAAATCTGAAAAATCTGTTGAATCTACTACGATGCCTAAAGAAGAGAAGGTTGAAAAGGAGGTTCAAGAAATAGTAGTTGAACATGTTCAAGAAACTATTGAGCAACCAAAAGATGAACCAAAAGCGGAGGAAGTGAAAGTTGTTCAAACTCCTAAACCGGAGGTGAAGAATGAAATAAAAACTGAAACACCGGTTGATGATGAGGATGTTGATGATAATGAAGACGAAAAGGAAGAGATTTTCGAACTTCCCAAATCAAAGAAACAAACTCCGTCTCTGAATATCGTAGGTAAAATAGACCTTGATTCTATCAACCAATCTACCAGACCTAAGAAAAAATCCAAGGAAGAACGTAGAAATGACAGAATTAAGGCTGCTCAGGCAGCATCTGCTCAATCCGGCGACAAGAAAAAGCGTAAACGCATTGGAGGTAAAGAGAAAGTTGATATTGAAAAAACTGCAATGCAAAATATGGGCAATCAACAACCAAAGAAAGATAATGCCCAAAAACAGCAACAAAATTCAAAACGTGATAAGCAGAAACCTGATAATAGAGCAAAACGTCCTCTTCACAATGAAGTAAATGAAGAAGATGTTCAAAGACAGGTAAAGGAAACACTTGCAAGACTTACGTCTAAGGACAAAGGTTTAAAGAAAGGTGTTAAGTGGCGTAAAGAAAAACGTGAAGCTAATGCAGAACGTGAACGCGAAGCATTAGAAATGGAACAGGCAGAAAGCAAAGTTCTTAAACTTACAGAGTTTGTTACTGCAAACGACCTTGCTTCTATGATGGACGTTCCTGTGAACCAGGTTATTGCCACATGTATGAATCTTGGTGTTATGGTATCTATCAACCAACGCCTTGATGCAGAAACCATTAACATTGTTGCAGAAGAATTCGGTTTCAAAACAGAATATGTTTCCGCGGAGGTTAGCGAAGCGATTACAGACGTTGCAGACTCTGAAGAAGACTTGGTTCCACGTCCACCTATCGTAACCGTCATGGGACACGTTGACCATGGTAAAACATCACTTCTTGACTATATTAGAAATGCAAACGTTATTGCCGGTGAAGCCGGTGGTATTACTCAGCATATTGGTGCATACAATGTTAAATTGCCAGACGGAAGACATATCACATTCCTTGATACTCCGGGTCACGAGGCATTTACAGCAATGCGTGCCCGTGGTGCTAAGGTAACGGATATTTGTATTATTATTGTAGCAGCAGATGATAATGTGATGCCTCAAACCGTGGAAGCAATCAACCATGCTTCTGCAGCAGGTGTACCTATGGTTTTCGCAATAAATAAGATAGACAAACCACATGCAAATCCGGATAAAATTAAGGAAGAGCTTGCAGGTATGAATTATCTTGTTGAAGAATGGGGCGGTAAATATCAGTCACAAGACATTTCCGCCAAGAAAGGTATCGGAGTAGAAGAACTTATGGAAAAAGTTCTTCTTGAAGCGGAAATGTTGGATTTGAAAGCAAATCCAAACAGAAATGCTACAGGCTCAATTATCGAATCTTCACTTGATAAAGGTAGAGGATACGTTGCTACCGTGCTTGTCCAAAATGGTACTCTTAGGGTAGGAGATATTATCCTTGCAGGTACACACTTTGGTAAAGTCAAGGCTATGTTCAATGAACGTAACCAGAGGATTAAGGAAGCTGGTCCATCAGAGCCTACTCTGATACTCGGTCTTAACGGAGCACCAGCGGCAGGTGATACATTTAATGTACTTGATACTGAACAAGAAGCACGAGAAATAGCAAACAAACGTGAACAGCTCCAGCGTGAACTTGGATTAAGAACAAAGAAAATGCTTACACTTGAAGATATTGGTCGCCGTCGTGCAATCGGTAACTTCCAGGAACTCAATATCATTGTCAAAGGTGACGTTGACGGTTCTATTGAAGCTCTTTCCGATTCACTCATCAAGCTTTCAACAGAGGAAATTCAAGTAAATGTACTTCACAAAGCAGTAGGTGAAATTTCCGAAAGTGATGTGACACTTGCAACCGCTTCAGATGCAATTATTATCGGATTCCAAGTACGCCCATCAATCGCTGCACGTCGTGAGGCTGAACGTGAAGGTGTTCAAATTCGTCTGTACTCTGTAATCTATCAAGCAATAGAGGAAGTTAAAGACGCTATGGCAGGTATGCTTGCTCCGGAAGTTAAAGAGGAAATCGTTGGAACCGCAGAAGTACTTGAAACATACCATATTTCAAAAGTCGGTACTATTGCAGGTGCAATGGTTCGTGAAGGTAAAATCAAGCGTTCATGCAAGGTACGTCTTATCCGCGATGGTATTGTGAGATATACAGGCGACCTCGGTTCACTCAAGCGCTTCAAAGATGATGTCAAGGAAGTTGCACTTGGTTACGATTGCGGTCTTTCAATTGTAGGTTATAACGACCTGAAAGTTGGTGACCTTGTAGAAGCATTTGAAGAAGTGGAGGTAAACCGAACTCTTTAGAGCCTGTTTCATAAGAAATGTTAAAAAATGAGGCTGTCAGTCATTGAGCA
>JBJECR010000015.1:0-21756 GCA_051871275.1 Muribaculaceae bacterium
TGTTTTTCATAATATTAACATGAAAAACGTTGCGTTTCTATTTGGATTCTTCACCCTAAAGTTCGGTATTTTCCAATTTTTGGGTGTCTAAACTTCGATAAAATCCGGATTTGGGGAATGTAAAGATTCGGAAAAAGATATAAAAAAACCTCTTGCTGCGTGTCAACAAGAGGTTTTGTATTTAGCAAATAGAAAAGTCTATTATGCGTTCTTAACCTTTTCAACGATTGCTTTGAAAGCAGCAGGGTTGTTGAGGGCAAGGTCGGCAAGCACCTTACGGTTAATTTCTATGCCGGCTTTGTGGATAAGACCCATGAGTTTTGAGTACGATAAGTCTTCAAGACGAGCAGCGGCGTTGATACGCTGAATCCAGAGAGCACGGAAATTGCGTTTTTTAGCCTTACGGTCGCGGTAAGCGTAGGTAAGACCTTTTTCCCATGTGTTTTTAGCAACGGTCCACACATTGCGGCGGCAACCGAAGTAACCTCTTGTAAGTTTTAAGATTTTTTTTCTGCGAGCTCTTGAAGCTACGTGGTTTACTGATCTTGGCATTTTTTTTCAGTTTGTGAATGTCAGCGGCTATTGCACTTTTGGGCTGACCATTCGGTTAATAAAATGTTTAAAAAATCACGAATTAAAAATGAAACCTAAAGTTACTTGAGGGCAAGTAATGCCTTTACGTTACCTTCATCTACCTTTGCAATGAGAGAGAAGTGGGTAAGGTTTCTTTTCTGTTTTTTAGTTTTCTTGGTCAGGATGTGACTTTTGAAAGCATGTTTTCTTTTGATTTTTCCTGATCCGGTAAGGGCGAACCTCTTTTTGGCACCGGAGTTAGTTTTAATCTTTGGCATTTTTGTTACGTTAAAGTTATTAATTCGAGTTATAATATCTGATAGCCGACACGCGACTTTGATATTCAGTTTAATAGATGTTTTTTACTTTGCTTTTTTTTGCGACAGCATGATAATCATACGTTTTCCTTCAAGGAGTGGCATTTGTTCCACTTTGCCGTATTCTTCAAGGTCGTTTGCAAAGCGGAGGAGTAATACTTCGCCTTGTTCTTTGAAGAGGATTGAGCGTCCTTTGAAAAAGACGTATGCTTTCACTTTAGAACCTTCCTTAAGGAACTCAATGGCATGCTTGAGCTTGAAGTTGTAGTCGTGGTCGTCTGTTTGTGGTCCGAAACGGATTTCTTTCACAACTACTTTTGCAGCTTTCGCTTTCTGCTCTTTGAGTCGCTTTTTCTGCTGGTACATAAACTTCTGGTAATCCAGAATTTTACATACGGGCGGCTGAGCGTTTGGTGAGATTTCAATAAGATCCAGTCCCAGGTCGTCTGCAATGGCAAGAGCATCATGGATGGAATAGATACCCGTTTCCACATTGTCGCCTACAAGACGTACTTCGCGTGCATGAATCTGCTCGTTTATCGCATAGGCGTCTTTGTCGTTTTTGCGAGTATCTGGTTTACGCTGCTGCTGTTGAGGAGCGTTGTTTGGGCGTTGTTGCCCTGCATTTTGAGGTTTTTTATCCATTCAAGAGTTGTTAGTTGTTTGTCATTGCTTGGACTTCTGCTTCCAAATTTTGTGCAAAGGTAATAATTTTTTGCGAACCTTTATCTCCTTCGCCCTGTTTTCTTACGGAAACTTCGCCATTTTCTGCTTCTTTTTCACCCACGATGAGCATATATGGGATTCTTTTAAGCTCATTGTCGCGAATTTTCTTACCGATTTTTTCATTTCTGTCGTCAACTTCCACGCGGATGTCGTGTTCTTCAAGCTGACGTTTTACTTCGTATGCGTAATCGTTGAATTTTTCGCTGATTGGGAGAATTATAGCCTGCTCCGGTGTGAGCCACAATGGGAATTTACCTGCTGTGTGCTCCAGGAGTACGGCTACGAAGCGTTCCATAGAGCCGAATGGTGCACGGTGAATCATCACAGGACGGTGTTTCTGGTTGTCGCTACCTGTGTATTCAAGTTGGAAACGTTCCGGGAGGTTGTAGTCAACCTGGATAGTGCCGAGCTGCCAACGGCGTCCGATAGCATCTTTAACCATAAAGTCGAGTTTAGGTCCGTAGAATGCAGCTTCTCCGAGTTCCTTGCGTGCCTTGAGTCCTTTTTCTTCGCAGGCTTCAATGATAGCTGTTTCTGCGAGGTGCCAGTTTTCGTCGCTACCGATGTATTTCTCTTTATTTTTCGGGTCGCGGAGTGAAATCTGAGCTTCAAAGTTCTCAAAGTTCAGTGCTTTGAAGATATAGAAAATGATATCCATCACTTTCAGGAATTCTTCTTTTATTTGTTCCGGTGCACAGAAGATGTGAGCATCGTCTTGAGTAAATCCGCGTACGCGTGTCAGTCCGTGGAGCTCACCGCTCTGTTCGTAGCGGTAAACGGTTCCGAATTCTGCCAGGCGGAGAGGAAGCTCACGGTAGCTGCGAGGGAATGCTTTGAAGATTTCGCAGTGGTGAGGGCAGTTCATAGGTTTGAGAAGGTATTCTTCGCCTTCTTCCGGAGTGTGGATAGGCTGGAAAGAGTCTTTTCCGTATTTTGCGTAGTGTCCGGAAGTTACGTAAAGCATCTTGTTACCTATATGCGGAGTGATTACCTGGAGGTAACCGTATTTTTTCTGAATTTTGCGGAGGAACTGCTCGAGACGGTCGCGGAGAGCAGCACCTTTAGGGAGCCACAAAGGCAGACCTGCACCCACGTTTTGTGAGAATGCGAAGAGTTCCATTTCCTTGCCGAGTTTGCGGTGGTCGCGTTTCTTGGCTTCTTCCAGCAGGGCAAGGTATTCGTCAAGCATTTTCTTTTTAGGGAATGTCACGCCATAAACGCGTACGAGCTGGTCGCGTTTTTCATCGCCACGCCAGTAAGCACCTGCGAGTGACATGATTTTCACAGCCTTGATAGGTGCGGTGTTAGGGATGTGCGGACCGCGGCAAAGGTCTGTGAAAGAGCCTTGTGTGTATGTCGTGATATGTCCGTCTTCAAGTTCGCTGATGAGTTCGCACTTGTATTTTTCGCCTCTGTCGCCAAAGAGTTTGAGTGCATCTTCTTTGGAGATATCGGCACGCTTGATTTCTTCTTTGCGTTGTGCGAGTTCCAGCATTTTCTTTTCAATTTTACCAAAGTCCGCTGCTGTGATTTGGTGTTCACCCGGGTCAATATCGTAGTAGAACCCGTTTTCAATAGCCGGACCGATACCGAATTTCACGCCGGGATACAATTCCTGGAGAGCTTCGGCAAGAAGGTGAGCGGAACTATGCCAGAAAGCGTGTTTGCCTTCCGGGTCATCCCATTTGAAAAGTTTAATGCTGCCATCACCTTCCAGAGGACGAGATAAATCCCATTCTTCATCGTTAACTGATGCAGCGAGCACGTCTTGAGCAAGGCGTGGACTGATGCTTTCTGCTATTTGCAGAGGTGTGATGCCATTTTCGTATTCTTTAACATCACCGTTTGGAAATGTAACTTTAATCATCTGATACTTAATTGTTTATCTATAAACAGCCACATACAACGCGGCTGTCAAACAAATTTCGGCTGCAAATTTACGGAATTTTTTTGACTTTCACATTATTTAATAATAATTATTTTTTTACTGCAAACTCAAGATTTTCATTTGAACAGTAATATATATTATGAAACAGGCTCTAAATATTAAAATGCTATTTTATACTTTTGCATTGAAATATAAAATAGCATTTTAATAAATAATTTTCCGTGGTTGTTTCACTTTTACTTATCTTTATGTTTAAGAGCATGTTTTGTGGAAACAAAAAGAGCCCGGTGCGATACCGAACTTCCGTATGCAAGTTTTTTAAAAATAAAATACATGATTTTTATCAAACAGTTGTGTAAATATCTTAAATTAGGTTTTTCTACTCCTAAAATTGAGTTCTTCAAAAGAATTTACTAATTTTGCACTTGCCACTTGACTCTACAATATCTTAAATTTTAAGGTTTTCTTTTGCAAGTGAAAGAAATTGCTTATTTTTGTAGTCTTAAATGCATTGAACTATGGAAACAAAGGTACTTAAGCGATTACCCGTAGGTATTCAGACCTATTCAGAAATTGTAAATCTAAACTGTGTTTATATTGATAAAACAGAGTATATTTACAAGATGATAAACCTGAGTAAATACATCTTTCTGAGCCGCCCCAGGCGATTCGGAAAGTCGCTTCTTGTTTCCACTCTTCAGTCTTATTTTGAGGGCAAAAAAGAGCTTTTCAAAGGGCTTTTCATAGATTCCGTTGAAAAGGAATGGACGGAATATCCGGTGTTGAGGTTTGATATGTCATTAGCCAAGCATCAAACCAAAGAAGACTTGCCGAGATATCTTCTTTATATATTGGAGAACAATGAGAGTAAATTCGGTTTGAAATCTGACATCATTGACCCCAATTTGCGTCTTACTAACTTAATAACAACGGTTTACAAGCAAACAGGCAAGCAGGTAGTTGTCCTTATTGATGAATATGACGCACCGCTCCTTGATGTGGCTCATGAGCGAACGAAATTAGATGATTTACGTCAAATTATGCGTAACTTCTATTCGCCGCTGAAAGCTTGCGACCCGTACCTCAGATTTGTGTTCATTACGGGTATTACAAAATTCTCTCAGTTGAGTATTTTCAGCGAGCTGAACAATCTAAAAAATATCTCTATGGATCCTGCCTTCGCAGCAGTCTGCGGCATTAGTGAGGAGGAGATTCAGACGCAAATGTCGGATTATCTTGACGATTTTGCGGTGCATCAGGAGATAACTCGCGAAGAAGCAATGACGGCACTGAAAAAGCAGTATGACGGTTATCATTTTGCATGGCCGTCACCGGATATGTACAATCCTTTCAGTTTGCTTAACGCGTTTCAAGACAGAATGTTAAAGAGTTATTGGTTTGAAAGCGGCACTCCTACTTTCCTCCTTGAAATGATGAGGAAATTTAATGTAAAGCCATCAGATATTGAAGGAAAAGAGGTGATGGCGTCTGCCTTTGACGCTCCTACGGAAAATATGACATCAATCATGCCGTTGCTCTATCAGTCAGGCTATTTGACAATCAAAGATTACAAGAAGAATTTCAATATTTATCGCCTTGATATACCAAACCAAGAAATCAGAATTGGCTTGATGGAGAGCCTTTTACCAAATTATATCACCAGAGATTCATATATGGGTCTTACCACTATAGCCTATATGTGTATGGCTCTTTACAATGACGACCTTAACGAAATGCTCCGACTCCTTCAAGAATATCTGCTCACAATTCCACAGTGTGACAATACTAATTATGAGGGGCATTATCAGCAAATGCTTTACGTAATATTCTCGCTCTTAGGAAGATACGTAGATGTGGAAGTCCGCACGCCAAAAGGTCGCGTAGATATGGTGATGAACTCCGGCAAGGCACTTTATCTCTTCGAACTCAAACTGAATAAATCAGCGGAAGCTGCTATGAATCAGATAAATCTGAAAAATTATCCATCCCGCTTCGCTCTTACAGGACTGCCTATCATCAAAGTTGGCATCAATTTCAATTCCGAAACTCACACCATTGAGGACTGGGTGATTGAATAGTCAAGGGTCAAGAGTCAAGGGTCAAGAGTCAAGAGTCGAGAGTCTAGGGTCAAGAGACGAGAGTCAAGGGTCAAGAGTCAAGGGTTAAGAGACAAGAGTCTGACCCGTCTGACTTGTCGGAAAGGTCGGACGAGCATCCCAAGCGAATCAGTCAAGAGTCAAGGGTCAAGAGACGAGGGGTCTGACCTGTCAGACGAGTCGGACAGATCTGACGGGTCTGACCAAGAGAAATAGTCAAAGGGCAGGTTCTTATTTTGCTGCGAGTGAAATCACTTCGGATAGTGTCGGGTGAGAGTGTATGGTTTTGGAGATATCTGCAGTGGTGAGGTTTGCGGAAATGGCGAGTGCCACTTCGGTGATGATGTCTGAAGCATGCGGACCGCAAATGTGACAGCCGCGGATTTTGCCGGTGGCGGCTTCCGAAATCATTTTTACTATACCGTCTGTTTCGCCGAGGGCAAGTGCTTTGCCATTTGAGCGGAAAAGCGTCTTGGTGACTTTAATTTCAATGCCTTGTTCTTTGCACTGCTCCTCCGTCAGACCTACCATGGCACATTCCGGAATTGTGAACACTGCAGAGGGTACAATATCCGTATTTATCTCTTTGCCAAGCACTTTCATGCCTTGAGCGGTGGCAGCATGAGCAAGCATACATTTTCCGTTTACATCGCCTATAGCATAAATGCCCGGAACTGTGGTCATAAAGTTTTCATCTGTAAT
This sequence comes from Muribaculaceae bacterium, assembly GCA_051871275.1. Taxonomy (GTDB): domain Bacteria; phylum Bacteroidota; class Bacteroidia; order Bacteroidales; family Muribaculaceae; genus CAJUPY01. Next base: position 6,303 of record JBJECR010000015.1, read on the forward strand.
AATACCTTTACGTCCTATCTCAATGCCGATTTTTTCCACTCCGGCGGGAATAACCGGTGTGCGTCCCACTGCCATGAGTACGCAGTCCGTGTCAACAGTAAGTACCTTGCCTTTTGTTTCGTATGTCACTTTCATGTCCGGCTCAATGGCGGTTACCGCCGCGGAAGTGATGATTTTTATTCCTTTTCCGGAAAGCACGTTTTTCAGCCTTTTGGAGATGTCTTTGTCAAATGGCGGAAGAATTTCTTTGCAGTATTCCACGATTGTTACTTCCACACCAAAAGAGTTGAGAATATAAGCGAACTCCATACCTATTACACCACCACCGATAATGCAAATTTTCTGAGGCAACACTGTCATATCAAGCAGAGTGTCGCTGTCTATGGCAAGTTCCGCACCGGGAATTGGCAAGCGTGAAGGCTTTGAGCCTGTGGCGATTACGATTTTTGGAGCGGTGAATTGCTCACCGTTACATTCCACGGTGTTTTTGTCAGTAAACACGGCTTCACCTTTCACTATGTTGCATTTTGCGAGTAGCATTTGGATGCCGCTACGGAGTTGCTCCACAATAGCATTTTTGCGAGCGACAGCGGCAGAGAAATCAAGGCTTACGTTTTCCGCTTTTATTCCGAAAACTGTAGCCTCAGCGATGGTGGAAGCCACTTCTGCAGAGCGGCAGAGAGCTTTTGTGGGTATGCAACCTCGGTTGAGACAAGTGCCGCCAAGTTCACCTTTTTCTATAAGAGTGACGGAAAGACCTTCGGCAGCAGCCTCGGCAGCCATTTCGTAGCCGCCGGGACCTGCACCGATAATAATAATGTCAGAATTGTTCATTTGCTGTAAGTTCCGTGTAGTTTACAATCGGGTGAAGAGCAGCCTCCGTGTCGTCCGGGTGAGAGATAGGACAGTTGTGAGGAGCTGATTTCACAATTTCCGGATTTTCCTGTGCCTCGATAGCTATGTCACGCATCACGGCAATGAAATCGTCCAGAGTGTCCAGAGATTCCGTTTCCGTAGGTTCTATCATGAGTGATTCGTGGAAAAGGAGCGGGAAATAGATAGTAGGAGCATGGTAGCCGTGGTCCAAGAGGCGTTTTGCCACATTGAGGGTAGTAACACCTGTGGATTTGTCCGCAAGACCGTCAAATACAAACTCGTGCTTGCAAACGCCCTCAATAGGCAGGAGATACAAGTCTTTGAGTTTTTCTTTCACGTAGTTTGCATTCAGTGTGGCGAGAGGTCCCACGAGTTTTATGTTTTCTTTTCCGAGTGAGAGTATATAGCTCAAAGCACGGAGGATAACGGCGTAATTTCCGAGGTGACTTGATACTCTGCCCAGTGCGGATTCATTGCAAGCAATGTCGTAAGTGCCATCTTCTTTGCGGATTACTTTAGGATTAGGCAAGAATTGCTCCAGTCCTTTTCTTACACCTACGGGACCTGCACCCGGTCCACCGCCGCCATGAGGAGTGGAGAACGTTTTGTGTAGATTTATGTGCATAACGTCAAAACCCATATCACCCGGACGAGCTATTCCGAGCATAGGGTTGAGGTTAGCGCCGTCGTAGTAGAGCAAAGCACCTGCAGCGTGGACGAGTTCCGCAATTTCCGGAATGTTTTTTTCAAAAATTCCGAGAGTGTTCGGGTTTGTCATCATCATTGCGGCAACGGTGTCATCGAGTAGCGGTTTGAGGTCTTCCACGTCAACAGTGCCGTCCGGTCTGCTCTTCACTTCCACAATTTCCAGTCCTGCCACAGCAGCACTTGCCGGGTTTGTGCCATGAGCGGAGTCCGGCACAATCACTTTAGTGCGTTTGCTGTCACCGCGGCTGTTGTGATAAGCACGGATTACCATTAGTCCCGTGAGTTCACCGTGAGCACCGGCATACGGGTTGAGCGTAAACTCGCTCATTCCACCGATTTCCGCAAGATATTGCTGAAGAATATAGTATGCTTCAAGGGCACCTTGAGCAGCTTTTGCAGGAGTGTCCGGGTGGAGCTGTGCAAAAGCGGGGTGAGAAGACATTTCTTCGTTGATTTTAGGATTGTACTTCATAGTGCAAGAGCCTAAAGGATAGAAACCTGTATCAACGCCGAAATTGTTGTTACTCATATTAGTATAATGGCGAACTACGGTTGGCTCGTCAACTTCCGGCAGTTCTAATTCGGATTTGCGAGCAATGCAGTCGCAAATTTCCACGTCAGGAAGATTGTTTTGAGGATATTTGTAGCCTTTTCTCCCTTTGCGTGAAAGTTCTAATATGAGGCGGCTATAAAATTCACGATTCATAATTCAAAAAATTCTTTAGAGGGGGATTAGACTATAAATTTTCTATAATTTCCGCGAGTTTATCCATTTCTTCCACGGTCTGTTTTTCCGTCACGGCAACGAGCAACAGGTTTTCCGCTAGAGCCACGCCTGCGAGGATACCGTATTTAAGTGCTTCGTCAACAATGCACTTTGCCGGTGCTTGAGTGGTGAGAGTAAATTCGTTCAGGAACGTTTTGTCGGGGTAGGTGAGTGTAGCTTTGCCTGTTTTGCAGATTTTGTCTGCGAGGTAATGAGCACCGTTAATACCCTGGCGATTTATTTCGCAAAGTCCCGCCTTACCGTTCAGTGCGGTATAGACGGTTACGAAAAGCGACATAAGTCCCTGGTTTGAACAGATGTTACTTGTGGCTTTTTCGCGGCGAATGTGCTGTTCGCGAGCCTGGAGAGTGAGAACAAACACACGGCGTCCGTCGGCATCTTTTGTGGCGCCCACAATACGTCCCGGAATTTTTCTCATAAGCGGCTTTTTGACAGCCATAAAGCCCAGGTAAGGACCACCATAGCATAATGGAATGCCCAGCGACTGAGCATCACCTACTGCTACGTCAGCGCCCCATTCTCCAGGGGTTTTGATTACTGCGAGGTCTGCAGCGATGCAGTTCATGATGAGCAGAGTTTTATGAGCGTGACAAGCATCAGCCCAGCCAGTGTAATCTTCAATAATTCCGTAGCGGTTTCGTAGCGGAACAATCACACCGGCAATATCGTCGCCTGCAACAATACTTTCAAAAGCAGCTTTGTCGGCAACGCCGCCTTTTCCCGGCATTTCCACTATTTCCACGCCGTGATAGTGAGCATAAGTGTCGATAGTTTCTCTTACCGTTTTGTGTAAGAGAGCAGAAACAAGCACTTTTTTACGTTTGCGAGCGGCAGAAACAGCCATCATCATGGCTTCTGCTGTTGCAGTGCCACCGTCGTACATGGAAGCGTTTGAAATTTCCATATCTGTCAGTCGGCAGATAATAGACTGATATTCAAAGATATATTGGAGTGTTCCCTGTGAGATTTCCGGTTGATACGGAGTGTAAGCCGTCAGAAATTCAGAGCGGGCGATTATAGACTTCACGGCAGCGGGAGCTTCATGGTCGTAAAAACCGTTACCTGCAAAGCAAACGAGGTTGCTGTTTTTCTTTCCGAGGCAGTCAAAGAAACGGCGAACTTCCGTTTCGCTCATTTCAGAGGGCAGGTCATAGTCTTTTTTGAATTTCAGTTGCTCCGGCACATCGCTGTACAGGTCGTCAAGACTGTTCAGTCCGCAACATTCAAGCATAGACTTAATGTCCTCCTCGGTGTGTGGAAGATATCTGTGAGACATTTTGTTTCAGAATTGAGAGTATGAAAAAAAAGAGGTATTAGTGTTCAGCCTCGCAGAGAGCCTTGTAAGCGTCTTCGTCCATAAGGTTTTCGAGTTCGCTCGGGTCTGAGAGTTCCACTTTTATAATCCAGTTAGCCATAGCGTCTTCGTTCACGAGGCGAGGGTTGTCTGCAAGTGCTTCATTCACTTCAATGACAGTACCGCTTACGGGTGCGATGAGGTCGCTGGCAGCTTTCACGCTTTCAATAGCACCAAATTCTTCACCTGCTTCAATTTCGTCATCAACCTCAGGCATATCCACGTAAACCACATTACCAAGAGAACGCTGTGCATAGTCTGAAATGCCGATAAAACCGATGTTACCTTCAACCTTTACGTATTCGTGAGTTTCTGAATAATAAATAGCCATAGTGTTTATTGTGTTTTAATGTTTATGATAGATTTAGTTTTATTTCTTGTAGCTTTTCTTGTAAAATTTCTTTTTCACCACCACCGCAGGGAAAACTTTCTTGCGGATGCGGATTTTGAGAGGAGTGTCGAGTGCGGCGTATTTGGCATCAATGAGTGCCATAGCAATGCTTTTATCCACGGAGATTGCACGGTAGCCTGTGGTGATTTCTCCGATAGTTTCGTCTGCTTCGTTCAGCACTTCGTAGCCGTGGCGAGGGATAGCACGGTCCAGGAGTTCAAGGCCTACAAGTTTTTTTGTCACTCCTTCCGCTTTTTGCTTTTCAATGGCTTCCTTGCCGATAAATTCCGGCTTGTCTGTTTTCACGAAGATGCCAAGCCCGGCTTCAATAGGAGTGATATCGTCAGTAAGTTCATCGCCGTAAAGTGGCAGTCCCACTTCAAAACGCAGAGTGTCGCGGCATCCGAGTCCGCAAGGTTCCACTTTGCCGGAACCTACAAGAATATCCCAGATTTTGCCTGTGATATCGTGGTTTGCGTATATTTCAAAACCATCTTCACCGGTGTAGCCTGTGCGACTTATGATAATGTCATTGCCGTCAAGAGTAGTTTCTTTGAAGGTGTAAAAAGCGAGGTCTGCACATTGGATTCCGAGGAGTTCCGTGATGATTTGTTCCGCTTCCGGACCTTGGATTGCGAGTTCTCCATAAACGTCGCTGAGGTGATTTATTTCCACGTCAAAACCGTTGCGATGAGAAAGAATCCAGTTTACGTCTTTATCTATGTTTGCAGCATTTATCACAAGGAAAAAGTTGTTGTCGCCACGTTTGTAAACGAGCAAGTCGTCAACAACGCCGCCTGTGGGGTGAAGCATCATGCCGTAAAGACATTTGCCGTTTTCCGCACCGCGAACATCGTTTGTGAAAATGTGATTTACAAAACGCTCTGCATCAGAACCTTTGACTTCCACTTCACCCATGTGAGAAACGTCAAAAATGCCGCAATGATTACGCACCGCATTGTGTTCTTCTACAATGCCTTTGTACTGAATAGGCATATCAAAACCTCCGAAAGGACTCATCTGAGCTCCAAGTGCCGTGTGGCGAGAGTGGAGGCAAGTCTGCTTTAGTGATTCCATGATATTAATTTAATGTATTATTGAAATTTGGTATTTGTTCACAAAAGTAAGTATTAAACACAAATCTACCAAATTTTTGAAAAAAACTTTATAAATAATTTGGTTTTATATAATGTGTTTTGACAAATTTATAGAAAAAACTTTATAAATAAATGTTGCTAATAAAAAACTATTTTGTAACTTTACGGAGTTAAAAATAAACATACACTAAATTCAGTCCTATATATGACAATAAAGAAAATTATCACATCTGCTTTTATAGGTTGCATTTCCCTATATTCATCTTTTGCACAAACTCCGGTTTGGTTTGAAACGGATTCCGCAGAGGCTATTGCCGCACGTATAAACAGGGATTTCCCTTACACTGTGAGTGAAATCAAACAAAAAATTGATTTTCTGGACAATAAGACTATTGACAAGTATATTAAAAAAGGATACATAGAGACTCGCATAGTTGACGGCAAACGTATGGTACACCGCAAGGCTGACAGCAATGTGAAACTCTTAGCACCGGAATTGTCCGGCTTTACGTGGCGTGGTGCCACTGCCGATGAAAATGATGTGCAACTCCTTAAAGACATTGTATATACTTGCAATGGCGATGGCTCACTGACGCAGAAAAAGCGTGTGACATATAAATTTACTATAGATGTTCCCACAATTGATGAAACTGCAGGCGACACTCTGCGTGTTTGGATGCCTGTTCCTATTCTTTCCGAACGTCAGACCAACGTGCGTATCCTTTCATCTTTCCCGGAACATTATGTTCTTTCCACACTTGACCGCTCCGTCCACAATACCGCTTATTTCGTGCAGCCGGTGGGCGAGAAAACCACACATTTCGAGTATGTGGCACAGTTTGACGTGGCAGCACAGTATTTTTCTCCGGAATACATTCTGGCAAACATAAAGCCATACGATAAAGATTCCGAGATATATAAAAAATACACTGTTTTCGAGGCACCGCACATTGTGGATTTGTCTGCACTCGCAAAGGAAGTTGTAGGCAGTGAAACAAATCCGTATCGCTGCTCCGAACTTGTGTATGAATACATTGTGAACAAGTATCCATGGGCGGGAGCACTGGAATACAGCACAATTCCATGTATTCCGCAGTACGTTCTCGAAAGCGGACACGGTGATTGCGGACAAGTCTCACTCCTCTATATTTCAATGATGCGTAGCCTGGGAATCCCGGCACGCTGGGAAAGCGGCTGGATGCTTCATCCGGGAGCTTTGAACCTCCACGACTGGGCGGAAGTGTATTTCGAAGGAGTAGGTTGGGTCCCTGTAGATGCATCATTCGGACGCTACACTCCCGCAGGCGAAGAAAACCTCATCAAGTTCTATTCCACAGGTCTTGACCAGTGGCGTCTTGCTGCAAACAAGGGTGTTTGCGGTGACTTTTTCCCGGCAAAAACCTTTATCCGTTCAGAAACGGTGGATTCACAGACCGGAGAAGTGGAAACAAGCAAAGCAAATCTTTTTTACATTGGTTGGGACCAAAAATTGGAAATTCTCAGTATTGAAGATTTAGGCAACGGAATAGTTGACCCGTCTGCAATTATCAGCGGAGTAAAGCAACAAGTTGCACCGGACCGCCGCCAGGTGATTTTTGAGATAGACGGCACCAAAGAAGGTGATACCGTAGTTCTCACAGGCAAAACATCCGAGCAGACTGCAAAAGATGCACTGCTTGCCGCTTTTGAAAAAAGAGGAATTGCAGTGAAAGATAATATAACCGTTTATCCGTCTGATAAATGGGCTATTGTGAAACTCGCAGTGTGCTGCTTGCGTACAAGACCGAGTCTTGCTGCTGAAATGGCAACACAGTCCATTATGGGACAGCCTATCCGTCTTCTTGAAGAGGTGGAGAATGACTGGTGGAGAGTTCAAACGCCGGACGGCTACATCGCATACATTGCAGATGAATCTTTTGTGGCTAAAACTCCGGAAGAAATGCAGCAGTGGAGAAATTCCGAACGTGTTATTGTGACAAACCTCAAGCAGACAAGCATTTATGCTACTGCAAAAAGCAAATCTCCGCGAAATACTATTTCTGATGCCGTTCTTGGCGATATCCTTGTTGGAGTATATGATGCAAAAAGCAAGATGACGCACGTTACGTTGCCTGATGGTCGTGAAGGCTACATTGCAACAGAAGATGTGGCACCGCTTGATGACTGGGCAAAACAGAAATTTGATGCACAAAAAATTCTGGACACCGCATATTCTATGGAAGGAACACATTACCTTTGGGGTGGAACATCTATCAAGGCTTGTGACTGCTCCGGACTCGCAAAAATCAGTTATCTTTCAAATGGCATTATCCTGATGCGTGATGCTTCACAGCAGGTAACAACAGGACAAAATGTAGGTGATGACTGGAAAACTTTCCAGGCTGCAGACTTGCTTTTCTTCGGCAACAAGAAAACAGGCAGAATAACCCATGTGGCTATTCATGACAATAATGGTGACTATGTTCATTCATCCGGTCGTGTGAAACGCAATTCGCTTAATCCGGAATCACCGCTTTACGGCAGACACTCATTCATCACAGCCGTAAGAATAAAAGACAGCATACCGTCACGCGGTATTGTTCGCCTTGAAAATCACCCTTGGTTTTTTGATAAATAATTTATAAAAATCATAATAAAAAAACATATATCATGGACAGACGAAATTTCCTGAAAGGAGCAGCACTCGGTGCCGTAGCATTAGCGTCTCCTATATCATTCTCCGCTTTTGGAGAACCAACAAAGCAAACCGGACGTTCCGGAAAACTGAATCTCACATTTTTCCCGTATGAACTTCAGCTCCGCCATGCTTTTAACCTGGCAAAATACAGCCGTACTACCACACCTGACGTGCAAGTGCGTCTTGAATACGACGGAATAGTAGGCTATGGTGAGGCTTCCATGCCGCCATATCTTGGTGAAAGCGTGGAAAGTGTGACCAAGTTCCTGTCACAACTGGATTTGTCACAGTTCAGTGACCCGTTCCGCATTGAGGAAATACACGAATATATGGAATCCGTAGCACCAAACAATCGTGCAGCAAAGGCTTCCGTTGATATAGCTCTTCACGATTTGCTTGGAAAAATTATGGGTCAGCCATGGTATAAAATTTGGGGTTTGAACCCGGAAAAAGCACCAAGCACATCTTTCACTATCGGTATTGACACAGCGGAGGTTGTTCGTCAAAAAGTTGATGAAGCGGCTCCTTACAATGTTCTGAAAGTGAAAATGGGACTTGACAACGATAAGGAACTTGTGGACATTATTCGCTCTAAAACGGATCGCCCGATATGCGTAGATGCAAACCAAGGCTGGAACGACAAAGAAAAAGCACTTGAAATGTGTCATTGGCTTTCAGAGCGTAACTGTCTTTTTGTGGAACAGCCTATGCCAAAGGAAATGATAGAAGAAACAGCATGGCTGCGTGAACGTTCACCGCTGCCAATTATAGCAGATGAATTTATGCAGCGTCTTCCGGATGTTCGTCGTGCTGCCGAGGCATACGATGGCATCAACATCAAGCTTATGAAGAGCACGGGTATGCACGAAGCATACAAGATGGCAGTTCTTGCTCGTTCTCTGGGTATGAAAGTGATGTTGGGTTGTATGACTGAAACGTCATGTGCCGTAACTGCTGCTGCACAGCTTGCACCGATGGTGGATTGGGCTGATTTGGACGGCAACCTCCTCATTGCCAACGACCTCTTTGATGGTATTAAAATCGTTGAAGGCAAAGTAACCATTCCGGATCGTCCGGGTATCGGCGTAGAACCACTCGTATAATATACACATTATATAATATATACGTATTGAACAAAAAGGAGCGATTTCAGTGTCGCTCCTTTATTGTTATGAAACATGCTTTTATTTGTTGTGAAACACGCTCTTATTCTTCAAACAAGTCATCAAGGACTACAATAGATTGTGCTACGTCGCTATGTTTGTTTTGTTTGATGCCGAAAGTAGTTATAAGTGTGAGGATTATAGATTTATTAGTGCCGGTTTCTTTTTGAAAAACAGAAATTTTTTCCAGCAGCGATTGAGAGTATTCTGCAGTTATTTCGTAAGACGTTTGTGAAAATTTTATTTCACAAATATTTATGGTGTCATCATTTCTGTCAATCAGCATATCTATTTGTGCCCCTTTTTCGCTCTTTTTGCTTCTCCAGGAGTAAGAATACGTTCTCACACCGGAAATGCCTAAGGCTTTTTTTATCTGTTTTGTGTGAACCAAAGCGAGCATTTCATAAGACAGACCCGCCCATGTGTTATGTAAAGGGCTATTGTATGTGCTAGTCCAGAAAGAATCATCGTATCCGCTATTGTCTTTCATAAATTCAAAGTAGAATAGTGTGAAAAAGTCAATCAGTTGATAGATTTTATTATATACGCCTTTAGTACCGAAAGAAGTGTATGAGCGGATAAAACCGCAGTTTTCAAGTTCCTCAAGGACTGTTGAAATAGCGGAATTGTCAGCAGTATTTATAGCTTTTATGATTTCTTGGCGAGTTAGACCGGACTTTTTCTTAGCAAGAGCAGTCACCACATCAATGTGCTTGTTAGCATTTTTGAAAAGAGCCCGATATAAATCGTTAAATTCATTTTTTAATGCAGCATTTGGTGCAAAAAGCAAAGTATCAATGTTTTGAGCGAGGCTTTTGCTCCTATCCATCAGTGTAAGATAGTAAGGCACTCCACCGGTAATCATAAAACATTCTGCAATTTGTTTCCTGGAATAGTTAAAACCTCGGCTTTTGAAATATTCCTCACATTCTTTCAAGCAGAAAGGTTCCAAAACAATATGATGAGTTAGCCGGTTGTGTAATCCTCCGCGGCTGTTTATGAGGTTGTTTATAATCCAAGACGTTGCGGACCCGCACACAATCAGTTTTATGTCATCGCGGAGTGATGCCCAGCTGTTCCAGAAATTTTCTAATGCTTGAATAAACTCGGATTTTGGCGTGTCCATCCATGGGAGTTCATCAATAAATATGATTTTGTTGCCATAAGGCAGAGTTTCCAATTTTTTTGATAAATCGTAGAAAGCCAAAAACCAATTTTTTTGCACAGTCACATTTTCACCGCCAAAGAATTTATTTACGGCTATGGCAAAATTCAGTAGTTGTCCGGATTTAGAAGCATTGTTTACGCCTGTTACGAAAAAAGCAAAGCGGTCCTGTGCTACACTTCTTATGAGAAATGTTTTTCCTACTCTTCGTCTGCCATATACTGCGATAAATTCAGACTGATTGGATTCAAAATATCCTTGCAGCTGCTTTACTTCTGTATGTCTTCCTATCAAATTTTTCATATTGCTGATATTTTATTGCAAAAATACTAAAACTTTTGAAATTTTCAGCAAAGTATTGAATTATTTTCTGCTGAAATTGTATTTTTTGACCATATTTCAGCAAAGTATTGAATTATTTTCTGCTGAAATTGTGTTTTTTAGGGGTGTTTCAGCAGATTATCCGATTTATGTCATTATTTTTGCAAGATTAACGGATAAATATTATCTTTGTGAAATAATATTATCTTTATTTGTAATAACTATGGGAATATTTGATTTTTTCAGAAAAAAGAGTGGTGCCGCAGAAGATTCAGCAGGTTATCGCAGTGGAAAAGGTGCAAGTGAACGCCTCCAAGACTATGACAAGGGCTACACTGAAGGCTATGAAAACTACCACGACAGTCACGACTTCCGTAATCGTGCATATCAGCAGGGATATGTTGACGGCAATGAGAGATTCTATGATAATGCCGATTCCGTAGGGTATGCAGAGGAATACGAACAAGAATATGATGAGGAATACATCTGCGAGGAATTTGGTGGTTACATAGAAGACGAGGGATTCCTTTATGACGACTATTACGATTACTATGATGAATAGTATCACTCGCTAACATATATATTATTTAATGTGTAATTGATGCAGAGGTGATGTAACATCGCTGTAACACGCTTTGTGCAATAATGAATATTAATAGGCTGATTTTGACAATTAAAGTGAATAAAAAACAAAAAATGTGTTAAAGAGGCTTATTTTTTCGTTGATTTTTACTAATTTTGCAGCCTACCTTGAAAAATAGAACGGTAGATGTTGATTTAACTTATCACATTGAATTATTAAGTATGAAGCTATTACAAGCAAAACTCGCACAGTACACAGCGCCCCAGGAAGCAAAGGCAGCAGGAGTATATCCCTACTTTCGCGCTATATCAAGCGAGCAAGACCCGGAAGTAATCATCAATGGTAAAAAAGTGTTGATGTTTGGTTCAAACTGCTATTCCGGTCTTGTTAACGACCCTCGCATCAAAGAGGCAGCAATTGAAGCAATTCGTAAATACGGTACAGGTTGTGCCGGCTCTCCATTCCTTAATGGTACGCTTGACCTCCACAAACAGCTTGAAGCTGCTATTGCGGAATATATAGGTAAGGAAGACGTAATGATTTATTCCACCGGTTTTGAAGTAAACCTGGGTGTGGTTGAATGTCTTACAGGGCCAAAAGATTATATTCTCTGGGACGAACAGGATCACGCATCAATCATTGAAGGTCTCCGAGCATCTTTCTCCAAGTCTCTTAAATTCAAACACCGCGACTATGAATCACTGGAACGTCAGCTTGAAAGATGTGAGCCGGATAGATGTAAACTTATCGTTTCAGACTCCGTGTTCTCTATGGAAGGCGACGTGGCAGACGTGAAAAAGATGGTGGAACTCGCCAAGAAATACAATGCGGCGTTGATGATAGACGAAGCACACGGTATAGGAGTATTCGGTGAAGGCGGTAGAGGTGTATGTCACGCACAAGGTGTGGCACAAGATGTGGATTTGATTATGGGTACATTCTCAAAATCTTTCGCTTCTCTCGGTGGATTTATCGCAACAGACAAGGAAATCACAAACTTCCTCCGTCACCATTCTCGTTCATATATCTTCACGGCAAGTATCACTCCTGCTTCTACAGCTGCGGCACTTAAGGCTATAGAGATTATGAAAGCGGAACCGGAACGCCAGGAAAACCTCTGGAAACTTACGCACTATGCACTTGACGGATTCAAGAATATGGGTATTGAGATTGGAAATACTTCCACTCCGATTATTCCGCTCTTTATCCGTGATAACTTCAAGACGTTTGCCATCACACGCGACTTGCTTGAAGAAGGAATTTTTGTCAATCCCGTTGTTTCTCCGGCTGTTGCTCCTCAGGATACACTTATCCGTTTCAGCCTTATGGCTACTCACACTATGGAGCAAGTCACCGTTGCACTGGAAAAAATTCAAAAAGTTTTCCGTGCTCACAACCTTATCAAGTAGTGGCGTAACAGTCTGGTAAATTGGCAAATATGCCGTAATGAAATAAAATCTTGGAATTGCGAGCTAAAAAAAGTTTGAAAAAAGTGCCAAAAAAATTTGGTCAGTTCAAAAAAAAGTAGTACCTTTGCATCGCAAAACCAAGGAATGCGAAAATAGCTCAGTTGGTAGAGCACAACCTTGCCAAGGTTGGGGTCGCGGGTTCGAGTCCCGTTTTTCGCTCAAAGAGAATATTTACAAGTCTAATAGGCAAGATTGAAATGCGAAAATAGCTCAGTTGGTAGAGCACAACCTTGCCAAGGTTGGGGTCGCGGGTTCGAGTCCCGTTTTTCGCTCCAATGCCAAGCAAGAGCAATCTTGCGACAAAACAAGTCCGGATGGCGGAATTGGTAGACGCGCTACTTTGAGGGGGTAGTGAGCATTCGCTCGTGTGAGTTCGAGTCTCATTTCGGACACAAGAAAGCTGAGAGGTTTAGAAATAAATCTTTCAGCTTTTTTATTTTGCCAAATTGCAAAAATATCTTATATTTGCAAGCATAACCAAACTAATTTTTCACTATGAAACATCTTTTTTTATTTCTTGTTGCCATTCTTTTTTGTGGCACGGCGTATTCCCAGAAAGTATATTGCACATCTGCCGGTTCTGCAGACGTAAAAGTTTATGTGGTAGAGCATGAATATCAAGCAGACTTGGTTGTCTATAAGGCAGAACATTCGTATGAAGCTAATAGCAATGAAAACAACGGCATCTGGTTTTTCACTGAATACAGCTACCAGGCAGACAAAACTGTGGGTTTTGTGGATCAAAAGTATAAAGCAGACATCACAGTATATTTCACATCGCATAAATATTCCGCAAAGTGGAAAAATGAAAGTAAAAGGCATTTTTTGTATTAAAGCGTGCTCAAAAAATATTTGTGCAATGAATAAAAAATTACTACCTTTGTACGAATAGAAGTATTAACCCGAAATATTTACAATAAACAATAGATTTTCACCAATGGAAAACAACGAACTTATAAAAATGTGTGCCGACAAAGCTCAGCTTTGGCTCGGTGAAGGTTATGATGAGGAAACTCGTCAGGAAGTGAAGCGTATGCTTGAAGCTGAAGACAAGACAGACCTCATTGAATCTTTTTACAAAGACCTCGAATTTGGTACAGGCGGTCTCCGCGGTATAATGGGTGCCGGTTCAAACCGTATGAACATCTACACTGTAGGTGCTGCTACTCAGGGTCTTGCAAACTATCTTAAAGAAGCATTTAAGGATCTTCCACAGATTAGTGTGGCTGTTGGTCATGACGTGCGAAACAATTCTCGCAAATTTGCTGAAATGGTGGCAAACATCTTCTCTGCAAACGGAATTAAGGTTTATCTCTTTGAAAACTTCCGTCCTACTCCGGAACTTTCATTTGCTATCCGCCATTTCGGCTGCCAGAGCGGTGTAAACATCACAGCTTCTCACAACCCTAAAGAATACAACGGCTACAAAGCTTATTGGAGTGACGGTGCTCAGATTATTGCTCCTCACGATGTGAACATTATCGACAATGTAAACAAAATCAAATCCGTGAGCGAAATCAAGTTTGAAGGTAACCCGGAACTTATTCAGATTGTAGGAAAAGACGTTGATGATGCTTTCCTTGCAGATATCCTTAAACTTTCTCTCAGTCCGGAAATTAACCGTCGTCACAGCGACCTCAAGATTGTCTATACTCCTATCCACGGTACAGGTGTGGAAATCGTTCCGCAATCACTCAAAAACTATGGATTTGAGAATATTATCCACGTTCCGGAGCAAGATGTTCCGTCCGGCGACTTCCCGACAGTAGCATCTCCAAACCCGGAAGTTCCTTCCGCTATGGCAATGGCTATCGCAAAGGCAAAAGAAACAAATGCAGACCTCGTGATGGCTTCTGACCCGGATGCAGACCGTATAGGCTGTGTAATGCGTGACAGCAAGGGTGAATACGTGCTCATCAATGGTAACCAAATCAATATGATTCTCCACTATTACCTGATGACACGCAATACGGAGCTGGGCAGAATCACAGGCAACGAATACATCGTTAAGACTATCGTTACCACAGAAATGATTAAGGCTATCGCTGATGCAAACCATATTAAATGTTACGACTGCTACACCGGTTTCAAATGGATTGCTTCCGTAATCCGTGAACAGGAAGCTAAGGGTGCACGTTATCTTGGTGGCGGTGAAGAAAGCTACGGCTTCCTCGCTGAAACATTTGCTCGTGACAAAGACTCTGTTTCCGCTATCTCCCTTATGGCAGAAGCTGCTGCATGGGCAAGAGATAAGGGTCTCGACTTCCTTGGTCTTCTCCAGGAAATTTACCTCAAATACGGCTATTCACTGGAAGAAGGTATTTCTGTGGTACGTCCGGGCAAGACCGGTGCAGATGAAATCCAGGCTATGATGGTTGCTTTCCGCAACAATCCTCCAAAACAGCTTGGTGGCAGCGATATCGTGAAAATCAAAGACTATCAAGACCTTACGGAAAAAGACCTTGCAGCAGGCACCGTAAGCAAAATGGATATGCCGGCACTTTCTAATGTGCTCCAATACTTCACTGCAGACGGTAGCAAGGTTTCTATCCGTCCTTCAGGCACAGAACCTAAAATCAAGTTCTATATTGAAGTGAAAGGTGAAATGAAAACAGTTGCAGAATACGATGCTGCAGCAGTTGCCGCAAAAGCAAAAGTTGATGCTATAAAGAAAGACTTGGGAATCTGATAGTTTTTCAAAGATTGCAATATTTTTTTTAAGGAGCTTAAGGTGTAATTTTATCAGATTAAAATACCTTAAGCTCCTTAAAAACCTTAAAAACCTTAAAAACCTTAAAAACCTTAAAAACGTAACTATTCAGCTATCCGAAAGCATTACATAACTGCTATTGAAAAGCCATCA
>JBJECR010000016.1:0-21708 GCA_051871275.1 Muribaculaceae bacterium
TAGGGCTCTTTACAATGACGACCTCAACGAAATGCTCCGACTCCTTCAAGAATATTTGCTTACAATTCCGCAGTGTGACAATACTAATTATGAAGGGCATTATCAGCAGATGCTTTACGTAATCTTTTCGCTGTTAGGAAGATACGTGGATGTGGAGGTTCGCACACCAAAAGGTAGGGTAGATATGGTGATGAACTCCGGCAAGGCACTTTATCTCTTTGAACTCAAACTGAACAAGTCCGCGGAAGCTGCTATGAATCAGATAAATCTGAAAAATTATCCATCCCGCTTTGCCCTCACCGGACTGCCAATAATAAAAGTTGGCATCAACTTCAATTCCGAAACTCACACCATTGAGGACTGGGTGATTGAATAAGTCAAGAGTCAAGAGTCGAGAGTCTAGGGTCAAGAGACGAGGGGTCTGACATTACTGACTTTTTACCCTAAATACATGAAATAGCACACTGCATCAGAGCATCACTTTTCTTTGCAGTGAAAATTCATATTGCATAAAAGAAAAAAAATGAGTAATTTTGCAAGCTTAAAGTATAAGAAAAAAATATTAGCCTAATTTGACTTATTAGTCCAATTAGACTAATAAGACTAATAAGACCAATAAGACTGATAAGAAATAATGTCAACGATAGATATAATAATTATAATAGTTGCAGCAGCATCGCTCATTTACGGTTTCTGGAAAGGTTTTGCAGTGCAAATGGGTGCAATCGCAGGTGTGATTGTAGGTATTCTTGCGTGTCAACTTTTTGGTGACGATGTGGCTTTGTGGGTAGGTAGCATTTTGCCTTCTTTCAGCGATGACGGTGTCACTGCAGCATTTATCAATAAAACTATAGCATACATAATATTGTTTATACTGTGTTATTGCACAGTCCGCATTTTAGCTTCGTTTGTGAAAAGTATCTCCAAAGTTATCCTCGCCGGTGTTTTTGACCGTATTCTGGGAGCATTATTCTCGCTATTCCAGTGGATGATAGCCTTGAGCCTTTTCCTGAATTTGGTGAAGCTGATATCTCCGGAAAGTAGTCTGATTACGGCATCCACGCTTGCGAACGGGCATGCTATAAATGCCATTTTGGACCTTGGACCGGCAGTGTTGGGACTGGTGCTGTGACATTGTAATGCAAAATAAGGAAAATAGGTATATGTCTGAAGATAAAATAAATAAATCGCTTGAGAATGATGAAGATGTGCTTCGTCAGGTTACGGGCGATGAATATAAGTACGGCTTCGTTACGGATATCGACACGGATATCATTCCCAAAGGTCTGAACGAAGACGTGGTGCGACTTATCTCGCAGAAGAAAAATGAGCCGGAGTGGCTACTTGAGTTCAGACTTAAGGCATTTCGCCACTGGCAGACGCTCTCTGTGCCAAACTGGGCACATCTGAAAATTCCGGAAATAGATTTCAATGCAATCAGTTACTATGCAGCCCCGAAAAAGAATGCTCCGAACTCACTGGAGGAGGTGGATCCGGAATTGCTGAAGACTTTTGACAAACTCGGTATCCCTCTGGAGGAGCAAAAAGTGCTTTCCGGAATGGCTGTTGACGCAGTAATGGACTCTGTTTCCGTGAAAACAACACACAAGGAGAAACTTGCGGAACTGGGTATTATATTCTGCTCAATCTCCGAGGCAGTGAAAGACTATCCGGACTTGGTGAAGAAATACCTTGGCAAAGTGGTGTCTTACCGTGACAATTTTTATGCTGCACTTAACTCCGCCGTGTTTAGTGACGGAAGTTTCGTTTATATTCCCAAGGGTGTGCGTTGCCCGATGGAACTTTCTACGTATTTCCGCATAAATGCTTCAGGAACAGGTCAGTTTGAACGTACTCTGATTGTGGCTGACGATGATGCATACGTAAGTTACCTTGAGGGTTGTACCGCTCCAATGCGTGATGAAAATCAGCTTCATGCTGCGATTGTGGAGATAATCGTGGAGGACAGAGCGGAAGTGAAATATTCCACAGTTCAAAACTGGTATGCCGGTGACAAAGACGGCAAAGGTGGCGTTTATAACTTTGTGACAAAACGAGGACTCTGTCGCGGTGACTATTCCAAACTCTCCTGGACACAAGTTGAAACAGGTTCTGCAATCACTTGGAAATACCCGAGTTGCGTGCTTCAAGGCGAGGGTAGCGTAGGCGAATTCTATTCCGTAGCCGTTACTAAAAACAAGCAGCAGGCAGACACCGGCACAAAGATGATACACATTGGCAGAAACAGCCGTAGTACAATAGTGTCTAAAGGTATTTCCGCCGGGGAAAGTGAAAACTCCTATCGCGGACTTGTGAAAGTGGCTCCGAATGCCGATGGTTGTCGCAATCACACGCAGTGTGACAGTCTCCTCCTGAGCAACCGCTGCGGTGCACACACGTTCCCATACGTTGACGTGCAAAACGATACTGCGATTGTGGAACATGAAGCTACAACGAGCAAAATCAGTGAAGACCAACTGTTTTATTGCAATCAGCGTGGTATTCCCACGGAAGAAGCTGTGGGACTGATAGTTAACGGCTATGCTAAAGAAGTTATGAACAAACTCCCTATGGAATTTGCCGTGGAGGCACAGCGACTGCTGCAAGTGACTCTGGAAGGTTCTGTGGGATAACAAGATAGATAAAATTAAAAATAATTATGGATAATAATTTGCTCCTAAATATAAACAATCTCCATGCCTCAATAAACGGCAAGGAAATTCTCAAAGGTATCAATCTTTCAATTCGCCCGGGTGAGGTACACGCTATCATGGGTCCTAACGGCTCCGGAAAGAGTACTCTCTCCGCAGTGCTTACAGGAAATCCCAATTATGTTGTGACTGAAGGAGATGTGACCTTTAACGGTAAAAACTTGCTTGAACTGTCGCCTGAAGACAGAAGTCACGAAGGTATTTTCCTCTCATTCCAGTACCCCGTGGAAATCCCCGGCGTATCAATGGTGAACTTTATGCGTGCCGCCATTAATGCAAAACGCAAATACCTCAATCAGGAGCCGCTCTCTGCAAGTGATTTCCTCAAACTGATGAGACAAAAACGTGCTATCGTGGAACTTGACAACAAACTTGCGTCACGTTCCGTAAACGAGGGCTTCAGCGGTGGTGAAAAAAAACGTAACGAGATTTTCCAAATGGCTATGCTTGAACCGCTCCTCTCTATCCTTGACGAAACAGACAGCGGACTGGATATTGATGCCCTCAGAATTGTGGCTGAAGGAGTAAACAAACTCAAATCCAAAGATAATGCCACTATCGTAATCACTCACTATCAGCGTCTGCTGGACTACATCAAGCCGGACTTTGTTCATGTGCTTTACAAGGGTAGAATAGTGATGACAGGCGGACCGGAACTGGCACTTGAACTTGAAAAAACCGGTTACGACCAAATAAAGCAACAGTTTAACGACTAATCTCTGCCTGCAATGAATGCTCTAACGCAATATATTGATTTATACAGGGATAATGCCGAGGCTATTATGAAAAATTCCTCGCTTTTCAGTGAAAGTCGTCGCAAACAGGCTTGCGATTTCCTTTCAGGCAAGCAAATGCCGGAAAAAGGCGATGAGGGATTTGAAAAAACGTCTGTGGAAGATATGTTTGCACCGGATTTCGGCGTGAATATAAATCGTGTGAATATTCCTGTAGATGTGGCGGCTACGTTCAAGTGCGATGTGCCAAATATCAGCACGCTCCTGGGAATTGTGGTGAATGATATGTTTGTGCCAACGGCTACGCTCCTCAAAAACTGTCCGCAAGGAGTGGCTGTGATGTCGCTCGCTAAGGCAGCAAAAGAATTTTCGGAAATTGTGAGCAAGTATCTCGGAAGTGTAGCACCGCAAGACAACGTAAATGCAGAACTTAACACCATGCTTACTCAAGACGGAGTTTTTATCCGCCTTGAAGCCGGAGTGAAACTTGAAAAGCCTATTCAGATAGTGAATATTTTCAATTCACCGGCACGTATGCTCTCGTTTCGCAGAGTGCTGATTGTGGCGGAAGAAAACTCGTCTGCAAACATTCTTTTCTGCGACCATACGCAAGTACCCGGTATTGATTATCTCTCTTCAGAAGTTATTGAGGTGATAGCAGGAAAAGATACCAATCTTAGAATCTGCAATATTGAAGAATCAACGATAAACACATCCCGCTATACACAAACGTTTGTGAACCAGGAGGATGGCTCAAATGTGTACCTCAATGCCACAACACTGCAAAACGGCAAGTCTCGCAATGATTTTACCATAAATATCAATGGCGAACACTGCGAAACATTCCTCACGGGAATAGCAATCGCAGATTTTGACGGAATTGTGGATAACAATTCAAATGTGAACCATAATGCTCCGAGAAGTCACAGTAATCAGCTGTTTAAATACCTTGTAGATGGAAAGGCACAAGGCTCTTTTGAAGGCGGCATTTATGTTTCCGGCAATGCTCCTTTCACGGAGGGTTATCAGAGCAATAGCAATATTCTTGCTTCCGCCACAGCAAAAATGCACACCAAGCCACAACTCCTCATTTACAACGATGAAGTGAAGTGTAGCCACGGTGCTTCAACAGGTCAGCTTGATGAAAACGCCCTCTTTTACATGCAACAACGAGGAATACCACGCAGTGAAGCACGTACCCTCCTCATGCAGGCATTTATGTCTGAAGTAATAGACACAATCCCTGTGGAAGGCATAAAGGACCGTATGCGTCACCTGGTGGAAAAGCGTCTTGCAGGCGATTCCATGTTGTGCGGCGAATGTAATTCAGAATGTCATAAATAAAAATGCTTGATATTAGTAATATAAGAAGTCAATTTCCTATTTTGAACCGCAATGTTTATAATAGGAAACTTGTGTATCTGGATAATGCTGCCACTTCTCAGACACCAAAGAGAGTGGTGGAGGCCTTGGAGAAAAGTTATTTCGAGACTAAGGCAAATGTGCATCGCGGTGTGTTTTCCGTTTCCCAGGAGGCTACGGAGCTGATGGAAGCCACCAGAACACGCGTGCAGAAATACATCGGTGCCGCAAACCGTGAGGAAATAATTTTTACTCGCGGTACTACGGAAGGCATAAACCTTGTGGCTGCCACATACGGAAGTACTTTCTTCCACGACGGCGATGAGATAATTCTCACAGTGATGGAACATCACGCAAATATTGTCCCATGGCAGTTGCTGCAGAACAAAGTGAAAATCACTTTGCGACCTGTTTCCATAAATAGTCGCGGTGAACTCGATATAGATGAATATAAGTCTTTTTTCAACGAAAAAACGCGTTTTGTGGCTCTTTGCCATACGTCGAATGTCCTTGGCACTATAAATCCGGTGAAAGAACTTATCGCCATAGCACATTCTCACGGCGTACCTGTGCTGATAGACGGAGCACAGGCTCTTCCTCATGCAAAAATAGATGTGCAGGACCTTGATGCTGATTTTTATGCCTTTTCTTCGCATAAAATGTATGGTCCTACAGGCGTGGGAGTGCTTTACGGAAAACTGAAATACTTGCAGGCAATGCTGCCGTATCAGGGTGGAGGCGAGATGATAGACCAAGTATCTTTTGAAAAAACCACTTTTGCAGAGCCGCCGCTGAGGTTTGAAGCCGGGACACCGGACTTTGTCGGTATTGCCGCTTTTTCGCTTGCACTGGATTTTATGGAAGAAGTGGGCGTGGAAAACATTGCGGCACATGAAAAGGAACTCACGGATTATGCCACAAGCAGAATGGTGGAAGAAATCCCGGGAATACGCATTTTCGGTACTGCGGAAAATAAGTGTGGAGTTATTTCATTCCTTCTTGGCAATGCACATCACTATGACACGGGTATGCTACTTGACAAACTTGGAATCGCTGTCCGCACGGGACATCACTGTGCACAGCCGCTGATGAAATTCCTTGGCGTCGAGGGTACTGTGCGTGCTTCTTTTGCAGTATATAACACAAAGGAGGAAGTGGATAGTTTTATTGCCGCACTCAAAAGGGTAAATGCGATGCTTAATGCGTAAATACTATAGATGGAAAAAACGTTTTTTCGCAAATTCAAAAATTTTTTCTTAACTTTGCGAAATGAACAAATATAAAAGTAAAAACAATTAACACTTAAAACTAATAATCAATGTTAGAACAAATTAACCAAACCGCTGAATTTCTCCGTTCAAGAGTTATCGGCACTATGCCTGAATTGGCTATAATCCTTGGCACAGGACTTGGTCCTATCGCAGACCTTATAGAAGAAAAACAAGTTATACCTTACTCTGAAATTCCTAATTTCCCGATTTCTACAGTTGAAGGTCATGCAGGATGCTTGATTTTCGGTGTTATGAAAGGCAGAAGAGTGATGGCTATGCAAGGTCGTTTCCACTACTACGAAGGCTACGATATGAAGCAAGTTACATTCCCTGTGAGAGTTATGCGTGCACTTGGTGTTAAAACTCTCTTTGTTTCAAACGCTGCAGGTGGTATGAATAAGGACTTTAAGGTAGGTGACGTGATGGTAATCACAGACCATATCAACCTTTTCCCGGAAAATCCGCTCCGTGGCAAAAACTACAAAGAACTCGGTGAACGTTTCCCGGCAATGACAGAGGCATACAGCCACGAATATGTTGCACTTGCAGATAAAATCGCAGCAGAAAAGGGTCTCCGCCTTGTTCACGGTGTTTATGTCGGCACAACAGGTCCTACTTTTGAAACTCCGGCAGAATACGAATACTTCCGTATTATTGGCGGTGACGCAGTGGGTATGTCCACAGTTCCGGAAGTTATCGTTGCAAACCATGCAGGTATGAAAGTGTTCGGTATTTCCGTAATCACTGACCTTGGTGGCAAAGATATTACTTACGTTCCTACCCACGAGGAAGTTCAGGAAGCTGCTATCAAAGCACAGCCTGTAACTGTTGCCATTATGTCTGAAATGGTAGAAAAAGTTACCCTCTAAGCGAATTTTTTTTAATTCGTTTACATTTCATATTAATTGTTTTTAATTACAACCCGAATGTCGGTGTGTTTATCCACACCGATATTCTTTTATGTAAAACACTATGGAACAAAAACTTACGGAAATATCCACGCTCGGTGAATTTGGACTTATAGATCGTATCACAAAAGGAATTGAACTCAAAAATGCATCTACGGTCCGTGGCATAGGCGATGACTGTGCGGAAATGGCATATCCTGACACTCAGGTGCTTGTCACTACGGATTTGCTTTTGGAAAATGTGCATTTCGACCTTACATACGTGCCGCTTAAGCATCTTGGCTACAAGGCAATAGTGGTAAACCTGTCTGATATTTACGCTATGAACGGCACACCGAGGCAAGTTACTGTTTCTCTGGGAATTTCAAAGCGTTTTGCCGTGGAGCATATAGAAGAATTGTATGCCGGAATGAGGCTTGCTTGTGAGGTGTATGGCGTTGACCTTGTGGGTGGTGACACTACTGCTTCACACCAGGGACTTGTGATTTCCGTAACTGCGATAGGTGATGCACCAAAAGACAAAATTGCCACTCGTTATGGTGCAAAGCCAAACGACCTTATATGCGTGTCCGGTAATTTTGGTGCTGCATATATGGGACTTCAACTCCTTGAAAGAGAGAAAGCTGCGTCTGCTGGAATGAAAGATTTCAAACCTGATTTTGCAGGAAAAGAGTACATTATAGAGCGTCAACTAAAGCCGGAGGCACGTCGCGATATTGTGGAAGAACTTGCAAAAATCGGCGTTGTGCCTACGTCTATGATAGATGTTTCCGACGGTCTTTCTTCGGAATTGATGCATATTTGCCGTAAGAGTGGTGTTGGCTGCAGAATTTATGAAGACAGAATCCCTATTGACTATCAGACAGCCGTAATGGCAGAACAGTTTGGAATGAATCTTGTGACTGCCGCACTGAACGGTGGAGAGGACTATGAATTGCTGTTTACCGTTCCGCTTCACACTCACGAGCAGGTGGAAGCTATCCGAGACGTGAAAATTATAGGTCACATAACGGCAGAAAGTCTCGGTGCAGCCATGATAACCCGTGACGGAAATGAAATGCAACTCCGTGCACAGGGTTTCAATCACATGCAATAATTGTTACATTCATAAAAAGTCATATTCTCACATCTGAGGGTAGGGCTTTTTTATATATAGGTGAGAGATTATCGTAATTCGCTGAAGATTAATAATAATTCACATAATTTTATTGTGTTTTTCGTGGAATTTATATATTTTTGCGAAAACTAATTAACAATACATTACTAAATTATAATTACTATGCGACAAATTTTACTACTTGCTGTGGCACTTATTGCTTGTTTCGGTGCCAAGGCGTATGATTATCCGTATCTCACGTTTGTGGGAGCGGATAACGCAGAAGTGTCTTTGTCTGTAGAAAATCTGGAAATTACTGTCAGTGATGGCAGTCTTATTGCAGTAAATGCAGACGGTACTAAATCCTTTACACTTGCTCAGTTATCAAAAATGTATTTTTCAACCGGGTTAGATGGTGTGGAAATGCAGGTTGCAGACGGTGACGATGCTGTGGAAGTTTATTCTATTCTTGGTATTCAAGCAGGCAAATTCAGCAATATCTCTGATGCTGAATCAAGCCTCAAACCGGGTCTTTACATTGTTAAAAACGGAGTGAAAACTCGCAAACTTATCGTGAAATGAAAAAGTTAGCTACATTTTTTGCAGCATGTGCAGTTTGCTCTGCACTCTCTGCACAGACTCTCAATATAGTTTCCGGAAACGTTACATACGCTGTTCCGGCAGCACAGGCAGGTGAAATGGTTTATGCTGATGGTCAAACAATTACGGTGCTCGGTAAAACACTCAATATGAGCGAAATTACCAAAATGTATGTTGACGACAGCACAGTTACAGACAATAGCGTAAATGTTACTTACAGTGGCAGCGAAGCACATGTGGTGATTGCCGGCAATATTATGCAGTACGTCACTCCTTCCGTTTCCGGTGCTTACGTAAGTCTTACTCAGGAAGCAACTGTAGGTGATACCACTTGCGGTGAAATTTCTTACTCTCTTTCCGGTGAATCCACCGACGGACAATTTACTCTCACCGGTAGCTATAAAGCAACCGTTAACCTTTACGGACTTAACCTTACTTGTGCTACAGGTGCTCCGCTCAACATTCAAAACGGCAAACGAATTGAACTCAGTGTGAAGAGCGGTACTGTAAACACTCTTAAAGACTGTGCTTCCGGCTCACAAAAAGGTTGCCTTGTCTGCACCGGTCACCTTGAACTCAAAGGCAATGGTGAACTGAACATCACCGGTCTTACGGGTCATGCCCTTTACGCTAAGGAGTATATCACAATGAAGAATTGCACCATCAATATTCTCGGTGCTGTTAAGGACGGTGTGAACTGCAACCAGTACTTCACTCTCGCAAGCGGAACACTGAACATCTCCGGTATTGGCGACGATGCTATGCAAGTTTCATTCAAGGATGACGTAGATCGTGAAGCTGAAGATACAGGTACAATCACAATAAACGGTGGTACAATCACTGCTGCCGTTACTGCAACTGCCGCTAAAGGTCTCAAAGCAGACGGAAATGTGGTAATCACAGACGGTAACATCACTATCACTACTTCCGGTGGCGGTGAATGGGACACTACAGACCTGAAAACAAAAGCCTCCACATGTATCAGTGCTGACGGTTATATCCAGGTTGACGGCGGTACGTTTGACCTTACAAGCACCGGCAGCGGTGGCAAGGGCTTCAGCTGCGACGGTGAATTTATCTACAATGGCGGTACTACAACAATCAGTACTTCCGGAGGCATCTTTGCTTACGTAAATGGCACAATTTACGATAATTACACAGGTAATACAGACAACCTTGACAGTGATTACAAATCTTCTGCAAAGGGCATCAAGGCAGACGGAAATGTGACGATAAATGGTGGCAATATCACGGTTACTACAACCGGAAACGGTGCTGAAGGTATTGAAAGCAAGGCAATTCTTACTATCAATGACGGTACTATTGTTGCAAATACTCGTGATGACGCTATCAACAGTTCAAGCCACATGTACATCAAGGGCGGTGATGTGACAGTTGTCGCAACAAACAATGACGGTCTTGATGCAAACGGTAACCTTTACATCGAGGGTGGCGTTGTACGTGCCTTTGGTGCAGGTGCTCCTGAGTGCGGACTTGATGCAAACGAAGAAGAAAACTATCACGTATTCTTCACAGGCGGTATGGTTCTTGCAGCAGGTGGTGGCAACAGTGTGCCTAATTCCAGTGCAAGCACTCAGCCGTACGTTACAGGTTCTGCAACTCTCACAGCAGGTAGCACTGTAACACTTTCAAGCAATGGCACAACACTTGCTACATTCACAGTGCCGAGCAACTATACCTCATCAGGTAGCTCAACAGGCGGTGGTGGCAAACCGGGTCGTCCCGGTGGTGGCACTTCAGGTGGCAGTTCTGTATTGGTTACTTGCCCGGGTCTTACTGCCGGCAGTAGCTATACACTCACTTGCGGTAGCACTACCAGCACCGTTACAGCAACACAATACGGTAGCGGTGGCATGCGTCCGTAATTCATAAAAAACATTGGAAAATGCCGCTTTAGGGCGGCATTTTTCATATATTTCTTTTGTAAGGGGGAAAATTCAATTTATTTAGATTATATTTGCAACATAAAACAGAGCCAAAGTTCACATTATGAGTAATTTTTTCAAGAAAATACGCATCAAACCAATGTCACTTTTGAGGTGGTCCACCCTGGTACTCGTGCCGGTGGTTTATCTTCTGGTGTCTTTTGGTGTCAGAGACCACGAACTGCAGAAGATGCGTGATTTTGCGAACTTTTTGAGCATTTTTATTCCTCTTGCAATAGTGTTTGCCGTTCATGATATATTGCTCTTAAGGCAACTTTATAACAAGGGTAGGGTAAAATTGTATTTGCTGTCTTTGGTTGTTTTGTTCTCCGGATTTTGTGTTTTTACGTATCACCGCTTGAGAAATGAGCCGCATCCGCGTTTTGAGAAAAAAGAAAATAATCATAAACACAGCGATGATGGCGTTGCAAAGCCCTTTGAGGAAAAAGAAAAGCCGCCTCGGCACAAAGACGGTGAGGAAAGACCTCATAAAGACGGCAAAGGAAAACCACCGAGAGACGGCAAACCGGACAAGGGCAAACATGGAAAAGGAAAGCCCGGTCCAAACCCTTTGGCTCTTGATATGGTGCTGGCTATGCTTCTTTTGAGCTCGGATTTTGCTATAAATCTATATATCCGATACAGCAACCAGAAAGAAATATATGAAAAACAAGAGCGTGAAAGACTGAACAATGAGTTGCAGTACCTCAAAGCCCAGCTCAATCCTCACTTTTTCATGAATACCCTAAACAATATCCATGGCATGGTGGAAATAAATCCGCCTAAGGCTCAGGAAATGATTATGGAGCTTTCAAAACTGATGCGATACGTGCTCTATGAAGGCGAAAGAAACTTTACTACACTCAGCACGGAGGTGGAATTTATAGAAAACTATGTTTCTCTGATGCGAAAACGCTATTCCACAAAGAAGGTGGATATAAAACTCCGTTTGCCGCATGATGAACTTTATGGCATAAAGTTGCCACCGCTCCTTTTTATGGTTATCATTGAAAATGCTTTCAAGCACGGTATCAGTTACCGCAGTCACTCCGATATTTCCATAGAACTTGACGTGCTGCCGGAAAATAGGCTCAAATTGACTTGCATGAATAGCAAATGGGAGAAAAAACAGGATTCTGCCAATAATTATGGCGGAATAGGACTGAAAAACCTCAAAAAAAGACTATCTTTGCTCTATGGTTCCAAGTTCAGCCTGGAAAAAGAAGAAAATGAAAATATGTACAAAGCAATTTTGACCATACCATACGAAAATGATGAAAACCATAAAGTGTCTGGCGATTGATGATGAACCGATTGCCCTGGAAAAACTTAAAACGTACATAGACAAGGTCCCGTTTCTGGAACTTGTATCCACTTGCGAAAGTGCCATGGAGGCTATGCAGGTGATGACGCAAACAAAGATTGACGCTGTGTTTATTGATATAAACATGCCGGACTTGAACGGTATGGACTTTATCAGTTCTCTCACGGAGCCGCCTCTGGTGGTGTTCACTACTGCATACGCGGAATATGCTGTGGATAGCTATAAGGTTTCTGCCGTGGATTATCTGCTCAAACCATACGATTTTGCCACTTTCCAGCGTGCTGCAAACAAGGTTCTCAAGCAATATTCCCTTATTTCTTCCGCAAAACCCGCACCTGCAACGGATTCTCTTTACGTCAAAGTGGATTACCGCTATGTGAATATCAAGCTCAGCGAGATTATGTACATAAAAGGCATGAGCGAATATGTACAGATTTTCCTCACTGGTCGTCGTCCGCTTGTGGCATTGCTTTCCATGAAGCAGGTGCTGGAACGTTTGCCGGAAAATTTCCTGCAAGTTCATCGTTCATACATCGTGAATATGGACCTTGTGGAGCAAGTGGAAAAACTGCATCTTAATTTCAGCGACGGCACCTCTATTGCCGTCAGCGATAGCTACAAGTCCGCTTTTCAGGACTATCTGAAACTCCGTGCTTTAGAAAAATAATCATAGTGCCTGTCTCATAACAAATCTGCTCAGTGACTGACAGACTTGTATTTTTAACATTTCTTATAAAATAGAAACATAATTTTAGTGCATAAATTTGAGTGAAAATTTGCAAGGTGAATAAATATTCCGTAACTTTGCGGAATAACCCATAATAGCGTTGCTAATTAACATTTTATTCACCATGAAGTTTTCTACTTGTTTGTTATTCATCAGCATGTCTTTTGCTGCATTTACGGCAAAAGCGGAGAATTATCTCATCGACAGCCGTGCCGTGGAGCAAGGCAGTCAAATTGTTTACAAAAATCAAACGTTTACCGTTGGAACTACGGCATTTGCCTCTTTTGACGCATTTAATGCCGCAAACCCTATCTCCAGTTCTACTCTCTACGTTGCCCCGGGAACATATTCCGGTGCTACGATTTCTACTTACGGACTTAAAGTTTACGGTGCAAATGCTTTCCGCGATAACACTGTTACTCGCGGTGAGGAATCCGTTTTCACAGGTATTCTGGATATCAATGCAGGTGCTGTGGAGGTAAACGGCTTTTCTTTCACTGGAGCGGGACGTGTACGTGCTCAGAGTGCTACAAACGAATCGCCGCTTTACAGTATCAAAGTTCGCTACAACGTTTTCTCAAACTCCACAGTTGAACGTACAGACGGCATTTCACTTATCTCTATCGGCTCTCGCTATGCCGATGACAATGCGAACAATGCCGTTTCCCAGCGTCGCTATGCAAACTGCACCGTTTCATTCAATACATTTAATGGCGGAGGCAGTCACCTTGCAAATTCAATAGGTGTTTTCGGTGTTTTCGGCACCACAAATATTGAAGGGAACTACGTTTATGACGGTGGTTCCGGTGTGCATCTGTGTAATGCGCAGGGTGTTATCAATGTATTTAACAATAAATTCCACTATGTGGGCGTAACCGCAGCATCAAACCCTGATGGAAAAGGTGTGGGTGCATTTACCGTTTATGCGGAAAGAAGCGCTTACGCAAACAGCACTACTCTGAATATTGCAGACAATGAGTTTGACCACTGCTACGGCAAAACGTCTTACATGGCTCTGCTGCGTGTTTATCCCGGTAGTTCCGGTTCAACAACTTGCGTTACTCCCGTGGGTATGTCCGTGAATATCAATGGAAATACGTTTACAAACAAAACTTCGCTCGCAACAAATGCTAATCAGCTTGGAGAAAATGTTCTCCTCTATTCAGACCTCGGCACTACGGCTGACGTGAAATACAGTATTGCGGACAATCACTACGACCACCGTTTCTACAAATATTCTTACGTTACCCTCGCCGACAGCTGGGGACAGCGTGAAATCTATTCAAACACTGAGGATCAATTCACCATCGCAGGTGAATACTCCACTATGGGTGAATCCATTATAGACGGTGTGGATATCAGTAATCACCTCATTGATGCTAAAACGGCAGATACTACGGTTATTCAAAGTATGGATATTGACCCTGTGACAGGTGACATTTATATGTTGCAACTCATGGGCAGCTCCAACAAATCCTCTTTCAACAGTGCAAACGGACTGAGTACTACGGAATGTGACCCGCTTTTCCTTATTCGCATCCCTTGTACTAAGAAAGCTACAAAAACAAGTGGAACTTTCACATACAGCACTTCTATCCAGAAAATGAGCCTTGCAAAAACAGGTCACGGCGTGAAACTCTCCGTATTCCGCGACAAAGCAGGGCAACTTTGGATGGTGACAGGTGCTAAAGGTTCGGATAATGGTACAAGTAATGACCTTTCCGGAAGTGCTATCTGCAAATTTAAGTTTGTCAGCGGTGCTAAAGTGATTGCAGACGGTAGAGAAAACTCCACAGTCAGCCTGTCTTATCATAATCACCCGAAAGGATACGGCAATGCTTATGCGGATATAGACCCCGTGAACCGTTATATCTGCTATAGTTCTTCCGGCGGTGGTGTTCGCCGCTATTGTGTATATGACCTTGATGCATATCTGGAAGGAAAAGACGTGGAAATCAAGGAATATGATATGGCTAAGGGTAGTCTCCCCGTTACCGGCTCCGGAGTTTCAGGCGACACCGGTTTTGAATGGAAATCATATCAGAGTTACTGCATAAATGGCGACTACCTCTATTTGTTTGAGGGTGTAGGAAGTTCTTCCGGTGCTCAAGTGCTGATTATGAGTATCGTTAACTGGCGTACAAATACTTATATTCAGAGAAAAAGCATAAAATATGATCGTATCACCAGTCTCAGTTGGGGAGAACCGGAAGCAGTGTGCATTCGTCCTGACGTGTTTGGTAATGCGTGTATGTACCTCGGCATTGCTCGTAATTCAACGTATGCAAACGTTTACAAATTCCATATCGACCGCCATGTAAATTCTTCAGGAACTGTCATTGGTGTTGACACCGCTACAGGTGCAAAGCATTTTGTTACTTCTCAGTATTCCGGCATTTCTATGTCTGCATCACAGAGTGCTGTCAATTTTGCCGTGTCTGAACTCTCTGAAACGTCTCAAACCGTCACCATTACTCGCAACAGCGAATATATGTACGGAAAGTGGAGTGCTTGTATCACAGGTGATGACGGAAATGTTTTTGCCGCTGAAATAGCAGACCATAGCCGCTTCGCTAAAACATTTGACGTGAAAGTGACCTTTACACCGGACGGACTGAAAAACAGCTATTCAGCCTATTTGAGATTGTCTTCTCCGGGTGCTTCAGACATTATGATTCCAATCTCAGCAACATCTACTACTGTTACTCCGGAACCGGAACCGGAGCCAACTCCTGACCCTGACCCTACTTTTGAAGGAAAAATTGACGGTATGGAGCAAAAATGGATTTTCTCCGAGACTAAAGGTAACCTCACAGACGCAAGTTGGCTCAGCACCACTGCACCGCAGAGCCGTGACCTTGCCGTGAACGATGGTAAACTCTATATAGTGAACTCAAATGCCGCTATGAACACTTCACAAAGCGTACAAATTGTGAACGCTTACACCGGTGCATCTATAGGCACACTGAACCTTACAAATGTGACAGGCGGACAGACATACGCCGCTTCTATCAAGGCTTTTGACGGCAAAATTATCCTCTCAAACAGTGCTACATCCACTCATTCACTGAAAGTTTACCGCTGGGACGATGATGCAAACGAGCCTACGGTTATCCTGGAAGATGAAACTCACGGTGGAATCCATGTGGGCGACATTATGAGCGTTTATGGCAACTGGACAAGCGGAAAATTGATGTTCAGCAACGGCAGTTCAATCCTTGTTTATGAAGTTTCAAACGGAACCGTTAACTCCACTCCGCAAGTAATAGCACTCACAGACGCAAGCGGCAACGCTTACTCCGTAGGTACTCAGAAAGGTTCCGTGGATATCACTCTGAACGATGACGGTTCATACTGGGTTATCGGTAAAGATAAGGCTCCAACTCGCTTTGACTCAACAGGTAAATACGTAGAACAAGTATCCACATCTGTGATAAACGGCAATGCAAATGCCGGACGTTTCTTCAGCTACGGCACGCAAAAATATATGGCTGCTACCACATATCTCAACATCAACACTTCCGATGGCAGTACCACACTCCATGATGGTGCTCTTGTGCTGAAAAACATCACAGACGGCATTGCATCAGACTCACAGCCGCAGACTTATCCTGCTGAAGGACTTGGTGTTACGAGAAACGTTCAGTTCCAGCAGGCTGTTTGGTATGAAATAAAAGAATATGTGCTGAACATCTGGGTGCTCTCTTGCCTCCAAGGCGTAGCATATTACACCTACGACGGCAACAAATCCCTTGGCATCTCATCTCCGGAAGCAACCACTGCAGACCTCCTCTGCAACGGTGAAACAGTAACTCTTATCGGCACGGATGCCGCCCGCATCTCTCTCTACAATCTCTCCGGCACACTCCTCGCCACCACAGCCGATAACACCCTAAGCATCAGCTACATCCCTTCCGGCCTTTACATCGTCCAAGCTGTTGACACCGCAGGAAATGTGATTGCAAAGAAAATTATGAAGTAATCCCCTGTTTGCACTATCGCAAAAATAATAACTAAAGGCTGCCTAACTTTTTATTGTTAGACAGCCTTTAGTTGTTATAAATATTGTTACTAATTTCTTATTTATTTATGTATTCCACAAGCCAATCGCCGACTGCGGAGGTGGAGTAGGGTTTGTGGTCGGCGATTTGGATGTCCGGGGTGCGGATGAGGGAGTCCAGTGAGGCGTTTACAGCGGTGCGGATGAGGTCTGCTTCTTCTTTGAGGTTGAAGTAGTCGAACATCATGGCGGCGGAGAGAACTTGTGCGAGTGGGTTGGCAATGTTTAAGCCTTTTGCTTGCGGCCAGGAGCCGTGAATCGGCTCAAATACAGGGGTGAGCTCGCCTATGGAGGCGGAGGGGAGCAGTCCCATGGAGCCGGAAACTACGCTTGCTTCGTCTGTGAGGATGTCGCCAAAGGTGTTTTCCGTGACAATCACGTCAAAGAATGTTGGCTCTTGAATCATTCTCATAGCAGCGTTATCCACATACATGAAATCTGTCTGTACGTCCGGGTGCTGAGGTGCCATTTCTTGTGCGATTTTTCTCCAAAGACGGCTGGAAGCGAGCACGTTAGCTTTATCTACCACAGTGAGATGCTTGCGGCGGCGTTCTGCGTATTCGTAAGCCACTTTGAGGATTCGTTCTATTTCAGGACGAGTGTAAGCGTTGGTGTCGTATGCTTTGTCGTTGTCTTGGTACTTTTCACCGAAATACATTCCACCGGTGAGTTCGCGGATGCAGACAAAGTCGGCTTTTTCTACGAGTTCTCTTTTCAGCGGTGATTTATCCACGAGGCAGCTGAACACGTTTATCGGGCGGATGTTTGCGAAGAGTCCGAGTTTACGACGCATGGCGAGCAAGCCTTGTTCGGGACGTACTTTTGCGTTCGGGTTATTGTCAAAGCGAGGGTCCCCAACGGCAGAGAAAAGCACGGCGTCGGCTTTTTTGCATATTTCAAATGTTTCTTCCGGGAAAGGGTCACCGGTAGCATCAATGGCTGCGGCACCTGCGAGTGCTTGCGTGAAATTCACGGTGTGACCGAATTTGTCGCACACGGCTTTTGTGACTTTTACACCAACTTCCGAGATTTCCGGTCCTATTCCATCTCCGGCGATAACGGCTATATTAAGTTTCATGATTATTTTCTGTTTTTTTCGTATTCCTCAATGTCGCTGATTTTCGTGAGCAGAAAATCCACGTCGTCAAGTCCGTTCATTAAACAATATTTTTTGTATGGGTCTATTTCAAATTTTTCTGTCATTCCGAGTGCTGAGCAGGTGATTGTTTGCTCCGGAAGGTTTACTGTCACCTCAGTTGCAGGTTCAGCACTTATTTTGTCCAGAAGTGAGGCAAGAAAAGCCTCGGAAACGGTTACGGGCAGCAAAAAGTTGTTCAGCTCGTTGGCACGATGAATGTCTGCGAAAAAGCAGGAGACAACCACACGGAAGCCGTAGTCGTGTATAGCCCAAGCGGCATGTTCGCGGCTGGAGCCGCAACCGAAATTTTTGCCTGCCACGAGGATTTTACCTGTGAATCGGCTGTCGTTCAGCGGAAAAGACTGTATTGCATTGCCTTGTGCGTCAAATCTCCTGTCGTAGAAAAGATTTTTCCCGAAGTCTTCGCGAGAAGTGGCTTTGAGGAAGCGAGCAGGGATAATCTGATCTGTGTCTATGTTTTCTATAGGCAGGGGAACGCAGGTAGATGTCAGTATATCGAATTTTTCTTTCATTTTCAGGAAGTTATAAGAATTTTCTCGGGTCTGTGATAGTGCCTGTAATGGCTGCAGCGGCTGCAGTGAGGGGTGAAGCAAGGATAGTTCTTGCACCCGGTCCCTGGCGACCTTCAAAGTTTCTGTTTGAGGTGGAAATGCAGAGTTTGCCTTCCGGAATTTTGTCATCGTTCATGGCGAGGCAAGCACTGCAACCCGGTTGACGCAGTTCCATTCCGGCTTCGGCTATAATGTGGTCTATTCCTTCGGCTATAATCTGCTTTTCTACGGCTTTAGAGCCGGGAACGAGCCAAACCGTGACGCCTTCTGCTTTTTTTCTGCCTTTTATGATACGGGCAAAATCGCGGAAATCTTCAATTCTGCCATTTGTGCAGCTACCCAGAAAAACATAGTCTATTTTCTTGCCTTGCAGATTTTCACCTTCTGCAAACTGCATGTAGTCCAGTGCTTTAGAGTATGAGCCTCTTGCACTTGCATCTTCCGGAGCGGCAGGTATAGTTTCATCAATAGCAATACCCATACCGGGGTTTGTGCCGAATGTGATGCGAGGTTTGATGTCTGCGGCATCAAAAGTTATTTCCTTGTCAAATACAGCATCGACATCGCTCTGCAGTGACAGCCATTTAGCAGCAAGTGCTTTGTAATCAATATCTTTCGGCAAGTTTTCTCTGTTTTTGCAGTATTCAATGGTGGTTTCGTCCGGGGCAACCATACCGCCTCGGGCACCCATCTCGATAGACATATTGCACACTGTCATTCTGCCTTCCATGCTCATGCTGCGGAACACTTCGCCGGCGTATTCCACAAAGTAGCCTGTGGCACCGGAAGTGGTGAGCTGAGAGATGATGTAAAGTGCTACGTCTTTGGGTGTTACGCCTGTGCCAAGCTTGCCGTCAACTGTGATACGCATGGTTTTAGGCTTTGTTTGCAGCAGGCACTGGCTTGCCATCACCATTTCCACTTCCGAGGTGCCTATTCCGAATGCGATAGCACCGAAAGCACCGTGAGTGGAGGTGTGAGAGTCACCGCAAACAATAGTCATGCCCGGCAGGGTGTAGCCGTATTCCGGTCCCATAACGTGGATAATACCGTTGTGCGAATCACCAATGGGATAGAACTTTAACCCGAAATCCGCCGCATTTTTGCTCAGAGCATCAACTTGCTTTTTGGAAACCGGGTCGGCTATGGGTTTGTCTTGGTGGAGAGTAGGGATATTGTGATCCGGAGTGCAAATTATTTTTTCCGGGCGGAAAATTTTGAGTCCTCTTTTGCGGAGAGCATCAAAAGCCTGGGGCGAAGTCACCTCGTGGCAGTAAAGACGGTCGATGTACAACTGACAAGTGCCGCCTTCTATGCTATTAACAATGTGAGAATCCCAAATTTTATCAAAAAGAGTTTTCATCAGTGTTGTGTGGCGTCTGTTTGAAATTTGTTTATAGCATCAATGAAAGCTTCAGCGGAAGCCGCCACGATGTCTGTGTTTGCAGAGAAACCGTAATATTGGTTGCCGTCGTGTTCCACAGTCATGTGTACTTTTCCCACATCGTTGCTGCCACGGTTTATGGCTTGAATAAGGAACTCTTTCACAATCATTGTGCGATGAATAATGAGTTTGATAGCGGAAATAGCTGCATCAACAGGACCGTTTCCGGAAGCACAAGCTTCAAATTTTTCACCGGAGATGTCAAGTCCCACGCTTGCCACGGAACGGATACCCACACCGCTTGTAACCTGCAGATATTCAAGTTTTATGCGGTGGTGAGCCAGGTGATGTTTGCCGGCGAGCATAAGTACGTCGTCGTCGTTTATTTCTTTTTTCTTGTCCGCAAGTTTGAGGAAAGCCTCGTAAGTCTTGTCAAGGTGCTCCTTGTCCATCTCAATGCCGAGTGTTTGCAAGCGGTGCTTGAGAGCCGCACGTCCGCTGCGAGCAGTGAGGAGGATAGAGTTTTCGTCAATACCCACATCTTTGGGGTCAATAATCTCGTAGCTTTCGCGGTTTTTGAGCACACCGTCCTGGTGAATACCGGAAGAATGAGCAAAGGCGTTGCGACCCACGATAGCTTTGTTTGGCTGAACA
The DNA here is from genome assembly GCA_051871275.1 of Muribaculaceae bacterium. Lineage (GTDB taxonomy): Bacteria > Bacteroidota > Bacteroidia > Bacteroidales > Muribaculaceae > CAJUPY01. Next base: position 20,488 of record JBJECR010000016.1, read on the forward strand.
GGCATATTCATGAGGCTGGACACCATACGGCTCACGCGATAGATGTTTTGGGTGTTGATATTTGTCTGAATGTCAAGTTCTTTATGGCTCTTGAATGCCATTACCACTTCTTCCAGTGAAGTATTTCCGGCACGTTCTCCGATACCGTTTATAGTCACTTCCGCTTGGCGTGCACCTGCGATAATGCCGCTGATAGAGTTTGCCGTAGCCATACCGAGGTCATTGTGGCAGTGTGTAGCGATAGTCACTTTGTCTATGCCATTCACATTTTCCACAAGATATTTGATTTTAGCGGCGAACTCGTGAGGCATACAGTAGCCTGTGGTGTCCGGAATGTTAATAACCGTAGCACCTGCTTTGATGACTGCTTCCACCACTCGTGCAAGGTACTCATTATCAGTACGTCCGGCATCTTCTGCATAAAACTGCACGTCTTCCACAAATTTCTTTGCGTATGCCACTGCAGCCACGGCACGTTCTATTATTTCCTCGCGATTTGAGTTAAATTTATATTTAATGTGCATATCGGAAGTGCCGATACCTGTGTGGATTCGTCCTCTTTTTGCGTATTTTAGTGCTTCCGCAGCCACACGGATGTCATTTTCCACGGCACGGGTAAGTGCACAAATAGTGGGCCATGTCACGGCTTTGGAAATTTCTACTACGGACTTAAAGTCACCGGGACTTGAAACCGGAAATCCGGCTTCAATCACATCTACGCCTAATAATTCAAGTGCTTTTGCAACTTCTATTTTTTCCACTGTGTTCAGCTGACAGCCCGGAACTTGCTCGCCGTCGCGTAAAGTAGTGTCAAAAATATACAATCTATTATTCATTTTTTACCTTTTACTGTTATTTTTTCGCAAAATTAGTGATAATAATTGAAATTTCACCTTAATGTTACATCTTTTTTACGAAATTAGTAGAAAATTGAGGTGAAACGGACTTGGCAGGGAGGCAATTTGAGCGGATTACCGGCTTATTTTGCAAATTTTTCGGAATAGCTAATTTAGCTCCCTTAGCTATCTTAGCTACTATAGCTATTTTAGCTAAGAATGCATTTTTAGCTAAGCAAGCTATTTTAGCTGACTCTGCTATTTTCATCCGGGGATATTTTGGGAAAATAAGGAAGTAAATTAACAAAAATTAAGACATTTAAGGAAGTCAGTAACTATTCAGCTATCGGGTGGACGCAATGAAGCGGGTGTTCTATTTTCACAC
>JBJECR010000017.1:0-21695 GCA_051871275.1 Muribaculaceae bacterium
AGAGCATCTGCCTTCTAAGCAGACGGTCACGCGTTCGAATCGCGTCCGGATCACTCAAGAGTCACCACCTGAACAAGGAGGTGACTTTTTTTGTATCTATACCTACCTATCACTCAGCGACTTACATTTTTAACTCTCTCTATTTTAGAATATTTTAGTATTCTAATTCTTAGATTTTTCAAAGAAAACACCAAGTTCATCAACTTTGTTTTTGCCGTTGACCTCTTGATTGATTTTTATGTTAATTGTATTTGCCATAAACTTACAAAATTGTATCTTTGCAGAAAAAATATTATGTTAGTCTTAATCTTTATATTTTCACAAATTATAATGTTAATAGGATGCGTTTTTGCAACTATTTTTTGGAACGATGGCTGGAAAGATAATCAAACACCAATAAAAGCTTATTTCTCTATTTGGCTTTTCTTCTTAATTCCAGCCGTTCCAATAATAACTGTATTGTGGATTTTTGGCGTATATAATTTTCTATGGGTAATATGCTCTATAGTGGCGTTAATCATTTTTTATATGCTCTATAAATTTGCTAAAAAACATAAGTTATAGTTTTTTATTCTTTAACTCATAAAAGCGTCTTCTATGCTCATCTGTGCTCATAGTTGACGCTTTTTCTTTAGCCTTGTTCCATGTAGAGGAAGGAGCTTCGTTTGACTATAGGTGACAAGTTGCTAATGTATGATGATGACGGAGATTTGATGAGTGCTACTGTGATAAGTGGCATAGATGCGGACGGCATGTACACTATAGAGGCTGAGTATGAGGCAAACGGGAAGCAGGTTGTGGATAGATACACTGCAGATGAGCTTTCAAGTTTGCGTGCAGAGAAGATAGCTGAAGAGAGTGGTGAGAATTATGGGAAGCCTGAGAATAGTGGGAGTGATGAGATAGAAAAAAGCCTCTGGTTTGGGCGAAGTTCGAGAATGAATCTCCAGCTACAGGCGTCGCTCCTGCAAATGTTGCTTCCGGACAATCTTCCAAAGGCGACATGAAAGCCGGCATCGTATCAAACCAAAACGGAGGCGTTTCTGAGGGCAAAGATAAAGAGAAAAATTCGGATGTGCAAGGAACTGCAGGAGATAATACAAAAAACGTTATTCTATACTGAATGAGGCGGAGCATAGCCTTGTGAGTGAAGATATGGCGATGAGGGCGAGAGTGCTTGAGTGCCGTGTTGAGAAGCGAGAAGCTGCGGTGCGTCTTGGCTCAAGCCTTGGTGTTCGATATTAAATTTATTAACACTAAATTTATGTGAATAATCATTAATTAATATGAAATAGATAATTGTGTGAAAATTATTTCTTACATTTGCGAAAATAATAGTGCCGAATTATTATTTTAAGAAACGTTCTGCAAACAAATCAAACATAAAACATAAATACAAATACAAAATCTCATGAATAAAAAAGTATTAAACTTTGTAGGTTCATTAATGCTATTGCCGTTCAGTGCATTAGGTGTAAACACTTTAGGAAACTATGTGAATCCGGTGATTAAATCAATTTTTCCCGACCCGACTGTGATTCGCGCACAAGACGGAGCTTTTTACACAGCCAGTACAGCAGGATTGACACCTGTGTATAAATCCTATAACCTTTGTGATTGGACATACGTAGGGAATGCATTTACAGATGAGACAAAACCTTCATACGGGCACATAGGAATAGATGGTGATACTTGGGCTCCGGATTTTAACTACATTAACGGGAAATACGTTATGTATTACAGTGTTTCAAAAAATGACATGTGGGCATGCGGAGTAGGTGTCGCTTGGAGCGAGAAGCCTGAGGGACCTTACCATGATGCCAAGCGACTATTTACAAGTTCCGAGATAGGTGTGCAAAATAGTATTGACCCGTGCTATTTTGAAGATAATGGGAAGAAATACCTTTTCTGGGGAAGTTTTTATGGTATATATGCGATAGAACTTTCTGATGACGGTCTCAGCATAAAGCCCGGTGCACAGAAAGTGGCTATTGCAGATACAAACTTTGAAGACCGTAACAATGGAGTTGAAGGAATAATGGTTCATAAACGAGGCAAATATTACTACATTATCGGTTCACAAGGATGGTGTTGTGGAGATGAAAATAGTACTTATAAACTTCGTGTAGCACGTAGTACAAATGTTCTTGGTCCGTATTATGATATAAATGGAAACTCAGCAAAGGATCATAAAATGAATGTGATCCTAATAAGTAATGATGCCGTTAAAGGGCCTGGGCACTGTTCGGAAATTATAACAGATGATGAAGGGCAAGATTGGATTTTATATCATGGATTTGAAGTTAGCAACATTGCTGCAAAACGGCAATTGTTCCTTGATAAAGTAAATTGGTCGTCAGATGGTTGGCCTACTGTACACACCGGTTCACCTTCCACGGGAGAGATTATGAAACCATATTTCAGACCGGCTTGTTCCACTATGACAGAGAAGTGGAACTTCAGTGAAAAACGTAACACTAAAACACAAAAAGGCTGGGACGCATCAAAAGTGCGTAATTTTTGCTACAATGACGGGAAGTTATATTGTGTTTATGAAAATAATGCAATTAAAGTAATTAATGCTCAAACCGGAGAAGACCTTGGCAACCTTAATGAAGGGAATATATGCAAAGGGGGAACACTAAAATTCTGTGATGTGAAATATTTTGATGGTCATATAGTGGCATGTAACCTAGCTACAGCCTCTAAAGGGGAAGAGTTCCGTGTTTATTGTTGGGACGGTGACAATCAAAATCCATATTTGCTTATGTCCACAACAGACTTGACAGGATGTGAGCGAATGGGGGACTGTCTTGAAATAGCGCCGGGCTCCGACTGGTATTCAAATCTGTGGTTTTGCTGTGCAAATCAAAATGGCAACACAACAAACATTATAGAATTTTGCCGCAATTCACAAGGATGGTCTAAATACGTTTATCCGGTCACAACAGATGGCACAACACAATTTGTAACAGGTGTTACAGCACGTGCATATCAGAAAAATGGTACATGGTGGATAGATGGTTCAAACTGCGTGCCAACATATTTCGGTCGTACAAATGGTGTGCTTATAAAACAGTTGGATGTGCCTGTAAGTCCAACATGGGGCTCTTCGCATCATGAATTTAAGTTCAGAGGTCAAAAAATTGCAGCAAACCTATTGTTTGACGAGCCTGTAAGTGGAGATAATACATCTACTTTCAAAGGTGCAAAAATGAGATTTGTTGTGGACAGAGTAGGGAAATATAGTAAAGTTTATCCCGCAGGCGAGTTCCCTTCTGACGGTCTTGGTTCCACAACTCGTAATACAAATGCGACAGGCGATATTGCCATAAACACAGATGGTGAAAACTATGTAGAGGCATGGGTATATTCTACAGGACATGGAATGGCATACTATGTATTTGGTAATCCGCCGACTAAAAATCCAAGTCCAATTTCTCAAAAACCTGTTCCCACGGAAGAACCTGAACTTTATTTCTGCGGTACAAAATATTCCAATTGGCAACATTTAGATGAGTACAAAATGACAGGCACCGGTGGTATTTACTCCATACATGTACCATTTATAGAAGGCGAATTTAAAATTATAAACACAGATTGTAGTGAGGAATGGTCGTATCCTCAGGGTAAAGACCACTCACAATTGATGGAACTAAACACTACATATTATGTTAGTAACAACATTGGTGGCGGTTCTAACAACTGTAATAATAGCCAACTTTCCATACCGGCTATGGATTGCACGGTTACGTATAATAGAAATGTCAACACCGTTAAAATAACCGGAATAAGTGTACCCGGTATTTACTTTGTAGATGCTCAATACACAGGTTGGACTCCGGGAGTTGAAGCATATAAATTTACTCATCAAGGTAGTGGAATTTTCCAACTTCACATGGATAAGCTGCCGGGTGGTGATGAATTTAAGATTAACACCGGCAAATGGACCTCAGACGGAGGTGCTGATTTCTCTGCAAATCGTAAAGACCTTGAAATGGGGCAAAGTTATGATTGCAGATGTAATTCCGTGCCGGGAGAAAATATGTCATCACCAATTGATTTGTCTGATGTAATATTAATTTTTGATGCAGGAAAGTATAAATTGACGTTGGCATCCGGGCAGACGGATTCCGTATCAATAAATGAAATGCTGAATAATGCAACAGTTATTGGAGTTTACGATCTTCTTGGACGTCGTATTGCTTCCGGTTTGGAAGAAATTGAAGAAAGTCATGGCATTTTCATTATTGTGACAAACAAAGGTCAATATAAACTTATGAAGTAGAATTAGATACAAAAATAATTTTAATATTAGTTTAAACAGCATCTTCTACTGTTATTCTATGAGTAGAAGATGCTTTTTCTTTGTTATAAATGATAACTAATTGAATTATTTTGCGTAAATTTGCAGTCCAAAAAGAAGAGAAAATTTTCAATGGAAATTATAAGAACTAAAAAGAACCTCTCAGAAATAACGAATAAGGCTAAAAATGAGGGCAAAACAGTAGGTTTGGTTCCTACAATGGGTGCCCTCCATGCCGGACACTTATCTCTGATAGAAAGAGCTCGCAAAGAATGTGATTTTGTGGCTGTAAGCGTGTTTGTAAATCCAACACAGTTCAATAATGCCAACGATTTAGTAACATACCCGCGTACGGAAGAAGCAGACTGCAAATTACTTGAATCGGCAGGAGTAGATGTTGCTTTTATTCCGAGTGTGGAAGAGATTTATCCTGAGCCGGATACCAGAGTGTTTGAGTTGGGTGAAGTCGCAAACGTGATGGAAGGGCCTATGCGTCCGGGACATTTTAATGGTGTGTCACAAATTGTGAGCAAACTTTTTGAAATGGTAAATCCTGATAAAGCATATTTCGGAGAAAAAGATTTCCAGCAGATAGCAGTGATTCGGAAAATGGTGGAAATCTGCGGATTTAATTTGGAAATTGTAAGTTGTCCGATAAAAAGGGAGGCTGATGGCTTGGCTTTGAGTAGCAGAAATGTCAGACTTACGCCCGAAGGAAGAAAAACAGCTCCGATAATTTACAAGACTCTAAAAGACAGCGTGGAATATTCCCAAAGTCATACACTGGAAGAAACTAAGAATTATGTAGTAAATACACTTAATGCAACAACCGGCCTTGAGGTGGAATATTACGAAATTGTAGATTCTATCAGTATGCAGCCCGTTAAAAATTGGAAAGATACACAAAACGGTGTGCAAGGTTGCATTACAGTATATTGTGGAGATGTTCGCTTAATTGATAATATTAAATATAGATAAGATGTTTATCGAAGTAATTAAGTCCAAGATACATCGAGTAACCGTAACACAGGCTTGTTTGAACTATATAGGAAGCATCACCATTGATGAAGACTTAATGGATGCTGCCGGAATTATAGAAGGTGAGAGAGTCTATATTGTGAATAATAATAACGGTGAACGTCTTGACACATACGTTATAAAAGGTGAAAGGGGCAGTGGTGTGATATGCCTCAACGGTGCTGCTGCTAGAAAAGTTCAACCCGGAGATATCGTAATAATTATGAGTTATGCAACGATGACTCCGGAAGAGGCAGCCACATTTAAGCCTAAAGTAATTTTCCCGGACACAAATACGAATAAATTGAATTAATAATATATCCGCAATTTTTACAGATATGTTTGAAAAGCTTAGCGAGAAATTAGAGAAATGTCTTCAAACCCTAAAAGGTCAAGGCAGAATAACGGAAATAAACGTAGCAGAAACTCTTAAAGAGGTACGTCGTGCACTTGTTGATGCCGATGTAAACTATAAGATTGCAAAAGAGTTTGTCAACACAGTTAAAGAGAAGGCTCTTGGACAAAATGTGCTTACCGCATTGAAACCAAAAGAGTTGATGCTCAAGATTGTGTACGATGAACTTACCATTCTTATGGGAGGTGAAGCTGCACCGATAAATCTTAGCGGTAATCCTACTGTTATACTCATGTCCGGTCTTCAGGGTTCCGGTAAAACAACACTCTCAGGAAAACTTGCACTTAAATTAAAATCCGAAAAGAGTCGTCGTCCTTTGCTTGTAGCATGCGACGTTTATCGTCCGGCAGCTATAGACCAGCTCAAAGTTCTCGGCGAACAAATCAAGGTGCCGGTATATACGGAAGAAGGCAACAAGAATCCTGTAGAAATTGCAAAAAATGCCATCAGTTACGCAAAGGCTAATTATCTGGATTTGATAATTGTCGATACTGCGGGTCGTCTTGCTATAGATGAGCAGATGATGAATGAAATTGAGTCAATCAAGAAAGCAATAAATCCTAATGAAACGTTGTTTGTTGTTGACTCAATGACAGGTCAAGATGCCGTAAATACGGCAAAAACATTTAACGATAGGCTTGATTTTGATGGTGTTGTACTCACAAAATTAGATGGTGATACCCGTGGTGGTGCAGCACTTTCTATCAGAACGGTAGTTAACAAACCAATTAAGTTTATTGGTACCGGTGAGAAACTTGATGCAATCGACCAATTCCACCCAGACCGTATGGCAGCTCGTATCCTTGGACAAGGTGATATCATGTCACTTGTGGAGAGAGCACAAAACGTAATTACGGAAGAGGAAGCAAAGCAGATTCAAAGCAAAATCGTCAAGAACCAATTTAATTTCAACGATTTTCTTAACCAAATCCAGCAGATTAAGAAAATGGGTAATATTAAGGAACTTGCGTCCATGATACCGGGTGTTGGAAAAGCAATTAAGGACTTGGATATAGATGACAATGCATTCAAGAGTGTTGAAGCTATTATTCGCTCCATGACAGAAAAGGAAAGAATTAATCCACAAATAATCAATGGCTCTAGACGACAGAGAATTGCTAAAGGTTCCGGTACATCTCTGCAAGAAGTGAACAGATTACTCACACAATTTGAACAGACTCGCAAGATGCTTAAAGCGGCTTCCAGTTTCAAAGGAAATCCAATGAAACTTATGAGAGGTCTAAGAGGCGGAAGATAAAAATATTTCAAAATATATTGTATGACTATTATTGATGGTAAAAAAATTTCAGATGATATCAAACTTGAAATTTCAAATCAAGTAAAAGATATTGTCTCAAAAGGTAATCGTCCGCCGCATTTGGCAGCAATCTTGGTTGGACACGACGGTGGAAGTGAAACATACGTAGCACATAAAATTCGTGCTTGTGAGCAGTGTGGATTTAAGTCCACACTGCTTCGTTTTGAAGAAGACGTTACAGAAGAGACACTTCTACAGGCTATAAAATCTCTAAATGAAGATGAAAGTGTTGATGGTTTTATAGTTCAATTACCTCTTCCTAAACACATAAATGAGCAAAAAATTATTGAAGCTATTGATTATAAAAAAGATGTTGACGGTTTTCATCCGATAAACGTTGGCAGAATGTCTATTGGCTTGCCATGCTTTAAGTCTGCCACTCCGGCAGGAATCATGATGCTTCTTGAACGTTATAATATTGAAACTAAAGGGAAAAAGTGTGTAGTTCTTGGCCGAAGTAATATCGTAGGTAAACCGGTTGCTACACTCCTTATGCAAAAAGGGAATCCCGGGAATGCAACTGTAACAGTTTGCCATAGCTATACTCCTGATATCAAGGAAATTTGCTTGCAGTCTGATATCATCATAGCCGCTTTAGGAAGCCCGAAATTTGTGAAAGCGGATATGGTAAAAGAAGGTGCTGTTATAATTGATGTGGGAACTACAAGAGTAAAAGATGATTCACGTAAATCCGGCTATAAGCTAACCGGTGATGTTGATTTTGACAATGTTTCCAAGAAATGCAGTTATATCACACCTGTACCAGGTGGTGTAGGTCCGATGACGATAGTTTCACTGATGAATAATACCCTCCTTGCTGCTACAAAAGCGATATATGAATAGGGTATGAATGAATTTTGGCTGTCTTTGGCTTTAAGTTTTGCAAATCCTTTCGCTCCTGCTCCGGAAGTAACACTTCTTTATGCAGGAGATGCAATGCAACATATAGCACAAGTTAAGGCAGCTAAAAGAGTAGGTGATACTTTTTCATATTCAGAATGTTTTGAAGATATCAAGGAATATATTTCTTCTGCAGATTATTCCGTAGTAAATTTTGAGACAACACTTGGAGGAAAGCCTTACACCGGTTATCCATGTTTCAGTTCCCCTACGGAATTTGCAATTTCTCTTAAAGATACAGGTTTTGATTTGTTTTTAAATGCAAACAATCATACGTTAGACCGTCGAGATAAAGGCTTAAAAAGAACTATCAATATACTTGATTCATTAAATATCTCACATATAGGTACCTATCTTAATAGTCAAGATAGAGAAGATAATGTACCGTTTATAAAAGAGATAAATGGCTACAAAATTTCATTTCTCAATTATACATACGGAACGAACGGCATATCACCAAAAGATGTTGTTGTAAATTATATTGATACCATTCAAATAAAAAAAGATATTGAATTGAGTAGAAAAAAAGGTGCTGAGATTCTGTCGGTCCAAATACACTGGGGCGATGAATATAAGTTGCTGCCAAATAAGAATCAAAAGAAAATTGCAGACTTTCTTGTCAATCATGGTGTTGATTTGATTATAGGTGGACATCCTCACGTAATTCAACCGATGGAATTACGCTATTCTGAAAAATATTGTAAAGATTGCCTTATTGTGTATTCTCTCGGTAATTTTATTTCTGATATGAAAACAACAGATACCCGAGGTGGTGTAATTTCTAAGGTAGTTTTGACCCGAGATAAAATGGGAAAAGCAAAGATTAAATCGGCGAATTACAGTCTTGTTTTTACGCTACCGTATGACGGCAAAAGCAACTATAAGGTAGTACCTATAGAAGATGTTCAATCCGGTTATAGAAAAATGCAAGCGGAAAATTTTGAAAAATCAGCAGAAAAGATATTCACCAAGTATAATAAAAATGTTAGTCGTGAATCAGCAAAAGTAAAGTAATCAAGCATCAAGACTTGGCTGTATTTGCTGTTTGCGATAAATGGTAGGTGACATTCCTGTGCTGTGTTTGAAGTATTTACCAAAAAATGACTGGTTTGGGAACGAAAGTTTTTCGCTAATTTCCAAAATAGATAAATCCGTAGAAGAAAGAAGCTTTTTCGCTTCAAAAATAACATAAGAATCAATCCACGAACTTGCTGTTCTGCCACTGACTTCTTTTACAAGTGCAGATAAATATTTCGTTGAAATGCACAATTTTGAAGCATAGTCCGAAATAGAGCGAGTGTGTTGGAAATTGTCTTCAACAAGTGTGATAAATTTATAAAACAGTTCTTCACTTCTATTATGTTTGATATTGGGTTTGCCGTGAGTAGGTTCCAGTTCTCTGAAATAAAAAGTGAAAATTTCAATTGCAACAGCTTGACAAATTGAATTTATAATCCACTTCTTATATGGACTCTCTTTAGAAGCAAGTTTTCTGTGCAATATTTCCCTATATTGAATAATTGATTGTAAGTCTTCATCATTAAGCTTTAGAATTGGATCTTCTTCAAATGCTTTGTGACAAACAATAATTCGAGACATGATAGGGAGCATATTTTCAATATACCCCAATGTCGTATTAATAGCAAAGCCCTTGAAGTCACTGCTCGGCTCATAAGAGCTGAGCAGATGACCCGGGGCTAATACCATAATATCAGATGGCGTCATAACTAATATCTTGTCATCAATGGAGATTGAGACAGAGCCTTCAAGACAAACCACAGAAAGAATAGTTTCCGTAATACGAGGTAATGATATTGCTTTTAATGGCTCAACAGAATCAATAATAGCAATATTGTCATTACCATCAATAGTCTTTAGTCGTGTCCAATCTTTTGATTTCAACATATTATTATCTGCCGCTATCTTTAATCATATTCTTCAACTGATTGTTGAACATTGTAGCATCAAGCAGCTGTTGGAGTGTAAGATGCATACGATATCTCCAATAGTGACGAGAGTTTGCAGGAACGTTTATCTGCTCATCTGCAGGGTTATTTCTGCGGAGGTCAGCATTTATAGACAACCAGTCTTGCAAAGGAAGAATGCAAAGCATAGATGGTGATTTCAAGTGCTGCTCAACGATTTTTTCGCACAACCAAGGTTCTGCAAAATATGGAGCTTCGCCTACACAGCCAAGTGTATTGTTAAAGAAATGCTGTGTTTTCTCTCTGTTTTCTTCCCACCAAAGACGTATTCCGCCCATATCATGAGTTGAAGTTGTGCAAACAGAATAGTGGGGATAATGCCAAGTGTTGCCAAATTCAGACTTAGGATCTTTAGGCATACGTTGAATTTCAAGAGAAAGGATTTCAAGTTGACTCATAACAGCAGCAACACAATCCGGAATCATACCAAGGTCTTCTGCACACGTTAGCATATCTGTAGCTTCAATGAGTGGCGGAAGTTTCCACATTGCCTTTCCGTACCAGAAATCATTATGGCGGCGATAGAAGAAATCATTGTAAAGTCTGTCAAAACACCATTTTTCGTAGTCGTTCAAACTGCGATAGATGTAAGTGAATTGAGCTGAGATTCTGGGGTGATATTTACCCTTTTCGTATGGGTCTTCAATGAACAGTACATTATCAATGAGTCCCATAAGAGCATCTGAAATGCGATTATTTTTGTCGTTTTTCTCTTTGTTCGCAAAATAATCGGCAACTTTACGCTGAGTATCAAATGCTTCTTTAAGTTTATAGCGACCATATCCAAGTGGTTCAAGATAAGTATTCTTGACTTCTTCCGTATATTCTCCGAAATAGTCGCCCAAGAGCCAATCCATAATATAAGGAGTGGTATGAAGATTAACGTCAATCCAGAAATCGTATGAATGACGTAGTTCGTCCGGTGAAAATGGTAGAGCCGGATTAAATACTCCTAGCAAACCGTGAACAGCGTCCATTGGTATTTGCCATATACGGAAGAAACCAAGTACGTGGTCAATACGGTAAGCATCAAAATATTCGCTCATTTTGCGGAATCTTGCTTTCCACCATGCAAAACCGTCTTTATTCATCTCTTCCCAGTTATAAGTAGGGAATCCCCAGTTTTGACCGAGTACAGAGAAGTCATCCGGTGGAGCACCAGCCTGACAGTCAAGATTAAAGAGGCGAGGGGAAATCCAGGCATCAACGCTTGTGCGAGAAATACCAATTGGAATATCACCTTTAATTGCAACACCGTGCTGATGTGCATAATCTCTAACGTCTCTCATCTGACGATCCAGGTGGAATTGCTGGAAATAAACAAAGTTTATTTCATCTATGTGTGAAGAAATAAATCCTTCCACCTTCCCTGCTTCATATTCAGTATATGCACCCCAGTTAGTGAAATCCGGCGTACCGTTCAAGTCACGGAGAACACAGAATGCTGCGTATGGAGTAAGCCATTCTGCATTTTTGCTGACAAAGTTTTTGAATTCTTCAGATTCCACTGTAGCTTTTCCATCTTGTGCAAAAATCTCATGGACATATTCATTTTTGTACCTGTTAACTTCTTCGTAATCAACGGTTGCAAGAGAATTCAAGTATGCACGTTTCTCATTGAAGTACGCCATTCGGTTTTCATCATTTATAATGCCGATTTCTTCAAGACGTAAGAACATTGGGTGAAGTGCAAAAGTAGAATTCGCATTGTACGGATACGAATCAGTCCAAGTATGTGTCATTGTGGTGTCATTGATGGGCAAAATTTGTATAAAATTTTGACCTGTTAATTCCGCCCAATCTACTACTTTTTTCAAGTCATAAAAATCACCAACGCCAAAATCTTCCGCAGAACGGAGTGAGAATACAGGGATTGCGACTCCTGCACAGCGTAATGGAGGTAAGGGGTTATTAAATCTCAAACCGCTGACAATTGTAGCAGCTTGTTTATCTCCGGCAATTTCAAAGATTCTGTTATCACCACCTTCCCAAGCTACAACATTTTTAGTTTCTTTGTTCAGAATAATGAACTTATATTGAGTACCTACAGGTAATTTTTTAGCTTCAATGTTAACATTCCACATCGGGAAGTCTGCATCAGACATAATTACCGCCTTTGATGCGTCCCAATCACCGATAGCAGGGCAACCGCCACATATAGCAAGCACATCTTTTGGACCTACCATAGGAGCATCAATAGAAATATTGACATATCCGGTTCTTAAGCCTAATCTTTTATCTCTTTCTCCACGATAATTAAGGCAATCCACTATAGCGGAAGAATAGAGTGGTTTATCTGCAGGCTGGTCTTGCCAACGGTCATAGATATTATAAACTTTGGCAGCACGTCCGCGAATAAATTTACGCTGATGTCCCCATTCGGTTTTAATATAGCCATTATCATTCTTAATGATATAAGCATATTCAAATTCTGCAATAGAGTCCGGCATTTCCAAATCCAATGTCCAATGCTGATCGCCTGTAAGTTGCATTTTAACTGATTTAGAGAAATCACCGCTACCAAGTTGTTCTGTAGAACCCACGATGTGAACGGATTCGCCCCAATTCGTGTGATAATTTACGTTGAATGTCAGTTTCATGTAAGTAAAATATATTCTTTTAGGTATTAGTATTCAAATTATTTACTAAAGTGCTATAAAGGTACAAACTTTTTTTAAGAAAAAGGTCAAATTGCAAAGAAAATTTGCAATTTGACCTTTTATTATCTGTTAAAATAGATTTTGTGATAAATTATCCACATTTAGAGGTACCACAAGCAGTGCAAATCAAACAACCTTCTTGATAAATCAAAGTTTCCTGTCCACAATTCGGACAAGTTTGACCTGTTGCTTTCGTACCGTTTGGCAGATATTTCTTCAATGCACGTTCCACACCCATTTTCCAAGTATTAATAGACTGGCTGTCGAGTTCAAGACCTGATACAAGTTTTAAAACTTGGTCAATAGGCATACCATAACGTAACACTCCTGAAATTAGTTTTGCATAGTTCCAATATTCAGGATTAAATTTATCACTTAAGCCTTCAATAGTAGTTTTGTAACCGCGTTTGTTCACAAACTGGAAGTCGTATCTTTTGACACCGTCTTCACCAATTGCTTTGATGATTTTGCCATGGTTGACAGACTTTGGGCAAAAGATACCATCATCATCGTCGGCAAGACCGGTAAAGATTTCGTATGGGTTACCATTAAGCAAACCAACAAAGGCAATCCATTTTTCTTTATTGTTTTGGAAACGCACAACGTCTGCTTCAAGTTCAATAGGACGCTTGATTACGTGAGGGTGTATCTCTGACGGCTCTTCTTTTTTAGAGATGCTCACAAGTACACCGGAACGGCAACCATCACGATAGACAGTACATCCTTTGCAACCGGAACGCCATGCTTCAGCATAAAGTTGAGCGACTAGCTCTTCGCTAACATCTGAGGGCAAGTTAATTGTAACGGAAATTGAATGGTCAACCCACTTTTGAATCTTTCCTTGCATTCTAACTTTTTCAAGCCAGTCAATGTCGTTTGATGTAGCACCTGCGTACGGAGATTTTGAAATAAGTTCTTCAATTTCAGCATCTGAATAACTATCTTTCATTTCAATATTGTTTATTTTCATCCATTCCAAGAATTTTGGATGATAAACAATATATTCTTCAAATGCATCTCCGCTATCGTCAACGTAATCCACACGTACTTTTTCATCGCTTGGATTAACTTTTCTTCTGCGTTTATATACCGGCAAGAATACGGGTTCAATACCGGATGTAGTACGAGTCATAAGGCTGGTAGTACCGGTAGGCGCAATGGTGAGACATGCAATATTTCTACGTCCGTACTTAACCATTCTTTCATACATTTCAGAGTCTTGTTCTTTGAGCCTGTTTATGAAAGGATTATTTTTTTCTCTTTCTGCATCAAACACTTCAAATGCTCCACGCTCTTTTGCCATTTCAACAGAAGAACCGTATGCAGCCAAGGCTAAAGTGCGGTGAACGCTAACCGAGAAATCTGTTGCTTCAGGAGTACCATATTTATATCCTAAGGCAGCAAGCATATCACCTTCGGCGGTAGTTCCAACACCTGTTCTACGTCCTTTGAGAGTTTTTCTGCGTATTTTCTCCCAGAGATGACGTTCTGTAATTTTTACCTCTTCCGGTTCCGGATCAGAATTGACCTTATCTATAATAGTGTCAATTTTTTCCATTTCAAGGTCGATAATGTCATCCATTATCCTTTGTGCTTTAGCAACATGAGTTTTGAAAAGGTCAAAATCAAAATAAGCGTCCTTTGTAAAAGGATTTACAACGTATGAATAAAGATTGATAGCTAAAAGGCGGCAACTATCGTAAGGACACAGCGGAATTTCACCGCAAGGGTTTGTAGAAATAGTTTTGAATCCAAGGTCTGCATAGCAATCCGGTACAGACTCGCGAGTTATTGTGTCCCAGAAAAGTACGCCGGGTTCTGCGGATTTCCAAGCATTATGAATAATTTTCGCCCATAATTGAGAGGCATCAATCTCTTTAGTGACAATAGGTTTATTACCTTCAACAGGGAAAGTTTGATTAAATTTTTCACCATTTAAGGCTGCATTCATAAATGCATCTGAAATTCTAACTGAAACGTTTGCACCGGTGATTTTACCTTGCTCCATTTTAGCATCAATAAATGCTTCAGAATCCGGATGATTAATACTTACTGTAAGCATCAATGCTCCTCGACGACCTCCTTGTGCAACTTCTCGTGTTGAATTAGAGTAGCGTTCCATAAAAGGCACCAAACCGGTTGAGGTAAGAGCAGAGTTCTTGACGGGTGTGCCTGCAGGTCTGATATGTGACAAATCGTGTCCCACACCACCTCTACGTTTCATAAGTTGTACTTGCTCTTCGTCTATTCTGATAACGCCACCGTATGAATCCGGGTCTCCGTCAAGTCCTATTACGAAACAGTTTGACAGTGAACCAACTTGATAATGATTACCAATACCGGACATAGGGCTACCCTGTGGTACAATATATTTGAAGTCTTTAAGGTATGAAAAGACTTCTTCTTCAGGCATTGGGTTAGGGTAATTTTTCTCAATACGAGCAATTTCTGAAGCAATTCTTTTATGCATATCATCCGGTGATAATTCAAAGATATCTCCATCAGAATTTTTTAACGCATATTTGCTGACCCATACTCTTGCTGCAAGCTCGTCACCGCCAAAGTATTCCAATGATGCAGCGTATGCTTCATCGTATGTGTAAACTTTCTGTTCCACTGTTGTTTTGATAGAATTTAATTTTTTATGATTTAGTTTAAGTTAGTGTTTGAAAAGTTGTTCGAAATTTTACTCGGCAAAGTAAGTTAATTATTTTGTGATATACAAATCTTTCAAGAAATATTTATTTACATTTTACAAAGTTTACCAAATCAAATTTACAATCTATTGAATATCAAGTAAATATTGTTTTGAAAATTCTTAAAAAATTTCCAATTTGATAAATTGATATAGAGTATTAAAAATATTTTGGCACAATCAATATTTAAGCCTAAATAATTATAGTATTTATCATTTATTTAATAAATTGATAAATTAAAATATTGAATTACAAATAAATATATTTATAACTTGAATTTTTACAGAAAGAAATGTTGAAAAATAAAGACAATAGTAAAATAATTATTACTACTGTCTTCAAAAAATATCCTTAATTTGTAATGTTATGAAAAAATTTTGCTTTCTATTTTAGTAACATCGTCTTTAAGTTGTTTTTCATGAGGCAATCTATCCTCAATATTTTTACAAGCATAAAGTACGGTTGCATGTGTACGTGAAAGACGAGTACCGATAGCAGTGAGAGGCATCTTGGAATGTTTCTTGGCAAGATACATCACCATCTGTCTTGCATCAGAGATTTCACGCTTTCTGGATTTAGTGTAGATATCATCCGGGTCTATACCGTAGTAGTTACTTACTTCCTGTGCAATCATTTCAAAATTCACTTGTTTTTGTGTCATCTTAAATGAATTTTGAATAACGTTTCTTGCCAGGTCAATAGTGATATCAACATTCAAAACAGTAGCATGTGCAACAAGTGAAACCATCACACCTTCCAACTCTCTGATACTATCTTTAACGTTAGAAGCAATAAAGTCAATAACTTCATCACTAATCGTCAGCCCATCGTACTGAGCTTTCATAGTGAGGACTTCACGACGCAGTTCAAGATCCGGTCTTTCCAGTTTAACTGTCATGCCCCATTTAAAACGCGTAAGCATACGTTCGGACATGCCTTTCATTTGGGATTGCGGACAATCACTGGAAATAATAATCTGTTTGCCGTTAAGTTGTAAATGGTTGAAGATATGAAAGAATGTGTTTTGAGTTCTTTCTTTACCAATTAAGTCTTGGATATCATCAATGATGAGACAGTCTATACTCTGGTAAAAATTTATAAAATTATTAATATCACCATTGTGAGCTGCAGTAGTAAACTGACTTTCAAAAAGCCTTGATGTTACATAGAGAACACGCAACTCAGGGTTATTTTCCTTGAGTCTGATACCTATTGCATGCATAAGGTGAGTTTTGCCTACACCTGAAGGTCCAATAATAAAAAGAGGATTGAATGTCTTACATTTAGGGTCATTACCTATTGCTTCACCAATAGATAATGCCACTTTGTTAGACATGCTGCAGCAATAATTTTCAAACGTGTATCTCGGGTTTAACTGAGAATCAAAATTAACTTTAGGTGAGGTAATCGCCGGATTTGCAGGTGGGAGATTAGGTTTTATTGCATTAGAGGGATTTTCGCTTCTTACAGTAACATTAGTTGCCGGTTCGTTATTTATTTGATGATAGTTGTAAAAAAGTTGCGTACCGGAACCATATACTCTGCATATTACTTTTCCCAATAAATCACCGAATTTTGCTTCAATATGTTCAACAAAATAAGGTGAAGGAACCATAAGGTTCAGTTTCCCTTCGCCAAAACTAATAGAAGTTATTGGTTCAAACCAAGATTTGAACTGCTCAGGGGTGATATTATCTTCTATTTGGCGAAGACAATCCTCCCACAATTTTATGTGGTTGCTTGTCATATTGTAAAATTTCGTGAACTTTTCCGATACAAAATTGAGGAATATTTTTTGAAAAAACAAAGAGAAAAAATTTGCTTTTTATAAAATAATTACAACATATCTGAATTTCAGCCACTTAACGAAGTGTGGTTTCAAGTATTAATTATTTCATCAGACAATCTTTTTTAAGATTTTGTTTATCAGTGATTTAGGGCTGTAAAAATTGTAATCACTAAAAAAATAATGAAAGTAATATCAATTAATAAAAATGGCTAAATTGCAACAAATAAAAGGAATCTGCAATTTAGCCAAAATATTTTTTATTTAGAATAATTCTAAATAGCGTTTTTATCTTTCTAAAGTAATTTTATGTTTATGTATCTTTTAGGATTTTTCTTTATATCAATAAAGAGAGAGTCGAGACTTTTAACAGTATTATTTAAATTGTTATATAATTGCGGGTCATTCATAAGAAGTCCTAAAGAAGAGTTTGGATTATTCAGTTCTTCAGTAAGCAAGCGCAAATTTTCTGTAGTTTGCTGTATATTCATTAAAGTAGAATCAATAGGGGCGTTTTTAAGTTCTTCAGATAAGACAGCAATGTTTCCTGTTATTGTATTTACATTGTCTGTTACACCTTCAATGTTAGTCATAACTTTAGGCAGAGATTTTGAAGCTTTATCAAGGCTTACAACAGTAGCTTGCAAATTAGCAGTGATTGCATCAAGGCGTTTAACAGATGCTTCAAGTGCAGGGTCTGAAACAAGTTTATTTATAGATGTAAGGAGAGAATCGATTTTAGGGAATATGTTAGCCACCCCCGGCATCAAATCATTTGAAAGATTATCCATAAGTCCGGAAGCTGTTTCTCCAATAATTTCATCTCCCACATTGTGAAATTCTTTGTTGTCCGTAAGAATGAGTTGAACGGTGGCAGTTCCAAGCATATCGCAGACAATAACAGCTTTACTGCCGACAGGCAATTTAAGTTCTTTGTCAAGACTAAACTCAACCCCTACATGTCCCGGATTGTCATACTGATATTCAATAGAGCGGACTAAACCGATTTTATATCCATTAATGGTAACAGGGGCAGATACTGCAAGTCCGTTAACATTAGTGTAAGACGCAGTATAATAGTTTGAGGGCTTAAATACATTTACTCCTTTGAGGAAGTCTATGCCCAAAAACAAGATGCATAATGATAAAATTACGCAAATGCTGATAGTGATTTCTTTTCTTATTTTCATGACTTTTTATTTATATTTTCTTACTTTATTCTTTTTCCATTACGCATTGTAATGATGAAAGCATCCGGAAAAAGTTGTTTTATTTCTTTCAATTTATTTTCCTGCTTCAGTCAATGTAGAATATGAACCTTGAATATATTTATATTGACTGCTATCGTAATAATATGTGTAAGTATATCCTTTGATTTTTTTTAGTGATTTGCTATTTTCATTCAGTTTTGAACCGGAACATAAAAACTGTATATAATAAAGTGTAGCATCCTCGTCAAGAGATTGTGTTTGTCCTACTGTTTGCTCTATATGCTGTGAGAACGCAGCATCATTATTATCTTCTTCATATTCCTGAATTCCATCAAGCCGGATTACATAGTCTCTATATCTAACAACAGCATTAAAAAGTGCCGTAGCAAGTTCTTCTTGACCCTTTTCAGAATTCAAGTATTTGCCACTTTCTCTATATGTAATATAATCTAATTCTACAATAAGCGAGGGAGCTTTAGTCTCTCTAATTACTGCAAGGTCTCGCGGGTTTTGTTTTGTTCCAAGAATTTTTCTATGAGCAACAGTTTCCAATTCTTCCAGAACATAGTCAGACATTTTTATGCTTCTTTCCATAGCATCAAGACGTTCAATGCGTTCCTCTTCGCTAAGTGAATTAAGGTTCATCATTTGTTTGATGTTCATTACTTGTGTAGTAGAGCCGTAAGTGGTAGCTCTTAATCTTTTAGCACCAATGGCATCACAATGTATGGAAAGGAACAAGTCTGCATCTAAATCATTTGAAATTTTTGCTCTATCTTTCAGTTCCACAAAAACATCTTTATCTCTAGTAAGAATAACACTTATTCCTGTACTTTCTTTTTCTATTTTATCTCTTAGCAATTTTGCAACGGCAAGATTTACTTTTTTCTCAACAACACCATAATGATTGGTTCCAAAATCTTTACCGCCATGACCGGCATCTACCACAACTACAAAATTTCGTGATGATAAACTAAAAGCACATAAAAAAATAAGTGCCGCAATTAAATAATATTTTATGTAGTAAAGTTGTTGCATATAAAGCCGATAATATTGAAAGTATAAACGCGGAATTACAAAGAAAACGCCGCAAAGTTTATTTTCATTGCAAATTTACGAATTTAGGCTTATTTACGCAATTTTTCATCTAATTTATACCTTTTATACAAGATAAATGGAAAATATTACCAAAATTTTTGCTATTAATTCAATGTTAATAAATAATTTTGTATTGAATTAATTTAAATGAAAACAAATAATGAAACGCATTGCATATATCCTGCTCCTATTACTACTTTTATCTTGTTCAGAAACAAAGAAGGAATCAGAATCCATTGAGATAGTAAGACTGGACAAAATGCTTTATAATAATGAGTCTGTTCCGGATTCATTATTGAAACCAATGCTTTCTATTTTTTCCTCACAAATAGGGGAGGAATATAATGCAATAAATTACGTTAATTCAAATTTTTTTCAAATTTTTGAAAAAGATGTTCTTGACAAGTTACCTTTACTGTCCAATGTGGAACATGATTTATCAATAATGTATAGTAATGCAAATAATTTATCACTAAGTCTTCCCACTAAAAATTATTGTGGTATTATAAATCCTTATAATCAGTCTATAATTGTTGCGGATTCAATTGTATATATTGGTCTTAATCATTATTTGGGATACGATTATAAAGGTTATGAGTCTTTCCCTGATTATATTCGGAAAAGAAAAGATATATCAAGAATGATTTATGATATAGTAGAGTCTGTTTTAGCATATTATTATCCATATAATCCGGAAGATAATCCAACAGTATTGTCTAAAATTGTTTATGAAGGAGCATTGGCTTATTTAGCGACAAAACTTATTCCGAGATGTAATGTCTTTTCATATTTAAGCTATGATAAACATGAAATAAGATGGATAAAGGAAAATAGTTCTTTTATTTGGAATACAATAGTTGAAAAACAATTGTTATTCACATCAGACCACATTATTATTTCAAAATTGTGCAATGTTTCACCTTCTTCAAATGTAATTTGTGACGAATCTCCGGCAATGATAGGAAGATACATAGGTTATGAAATTGTTAGTGCTTATTTAAAAAATAATCCTGTTTCTGATGATTGTTTTATTCTTTATCCTGAGTTTTATAATGCCAAAGATATTCTAATTAAAGCAAAATTTAGTCTTTAGAAATTGCTTAATTAACAAAGCTTAACTCTCCTATTGGTAATCATAAATTATTGTATTACAATAAGATGGAAATACTAACAACAAATTTGTGTAAAATACAGACGGCTCAGATTTGGAGGTTTTGTAATTATTTTGTAACTTTGCACCGCTTTTTAGAAGTTACGTCATAGAGATGACGTATAGCCGAAAGTCGGCAAGGTCAAATTCATAAGAAATTTCAGCGTTTGTTATGATGTTTGTCCTAAATAGTAACTTTAATAGAAAACGATGAAGAAATCATTTATGCTTCTTGCAAGCATTATCTTGATTTTTCTTTTCTCTTATGGTTTTACAAATGAAGAAATTGGTAATCAGGTTGGGGATTATGCTCCAAATATTACATTCACTTCAAATGGAAAGACTATAGATATTGAGAAATATCGTGGAGAATACGTTTTACTTAACTTCTGGAGTTCATACGATTCCGGTTCAAGAATGAATTGCAATTTGTATGATTCATATTTTAGAAGTAGCAATAAAGAAAACGAAGAGAAATCAGTAAATTATTTGTCTATAAATCTTGATGAGAATGAAATTCTATTCAGTGAGATTGTAAGACGTGATAATTTAGATAATGACTCGCAATTTTTTGCCGGTAATCGTAATTTCAGTCAGATTGACAAATTTTACGATATAAAGGCAGGGTTCAATAGTTATCTTATTAGTAAATCAGGTAAGATTATTGCTATAAACCCAAGTGTTAGTGAACTTAAAAACCTTTAATTGACAAGTCTGCTGCCTGATTGATGGCAACGGACTTTTTTGTTTTGAAACAGGCTCTACAAAACTTTTGGCATAATCTTTGCGTTATAGTTTTGTAAACGATTAAAATTCATCTATTATGGAAAAATTTAATGATATAATAAACGCTGACAAACCCACATTAGTGGATTTTTTCGCCACATGGTGTGGCCCATGTCAAGCACAAATACCTATTCTATCTGAACTTAAAGAAGAAATAGGGGGAAAAGCTACTATCCTAAAAATCGATGTTGATAAAAATCAAGAACTTGCGATGCAATATAGAGTAATGAGTGTTCCAACCTTGATTATCTTTAAATCCGGGGAAGTAATATGGAGAGAATTCGGTTTACACGACAAAGATTCACTCAAAAAAGGGTAGTGTTTCACTGAGTGTGTCTGAGGCGAAGGTACTTAAGCCTGTAGACCT
>JBJECR010000018.1:0-4743 GCA_051871275.1 Muribaculaceae bacterium
ATCATTCAAAAATCTGCGACCTCATTTTTTTAACTTTCTTTATGAAACAGGCTCTTAATGATTGCACATATAAATATAGGATCAAATAAAGGAGACCGCATGGCTAATCTTAGCCGTGCGGTATCTCTAATTTCAAAGCTATCTGAGTCTGCACCACGAGTGTCATGTATTTTAGAAACTGAGTCATGGGGATATGATTCCCCAAATAAGTTTCTAAATCAAGCTATTGAAATTTATTTTTCTCAAACTCCGGAAATGCTACTTGAGAAGTTACATGAAATTGAAATTTCTATTGACAATTCTCCACATAGAGATTGTGATGGCGGTTATATAGATAGAGTGATAGATATTGACCTGATATTTATAGATAACCAAATCATAAACGGTGAGATTTTAACAATTCCTCATCCAAGACTTGATTCCAGATATTTCGTACTCAAATTGATAGATGAACTATCACCTTGTTGGGTACACCCTATTAAAAATAAGACTGCAAAACAACTCATAAAAGAATTAAAATAATTATGCCTGTACGCGTTTCACAAGATTTGCCTGCAATAGAATTACTCAAGCAAGAAAATATTTTCGCTATGAGTGACGAAAGGGCTTTGACACAGGATATACGTCCTTTGCATATTGGTGTAATAAATTTGATGCCGTTAAAAATACAAACGGAAACAGACTTGTTGAGACTGATAAGTAACACACCTCTGCAAGTTTATATAGACTTTATCCAGATGTCATCGCATCTTTCTAAAAATACGTCAGATGAACACCTTAAAATGTTTTATAAGGATTTTAATGACATTAAAGAAAAGAATTATGATGGTCTTATAATTACAGGTGCTCCGGTAGAGAAAGTTGATTTTGAAGATGTGGATTATTGGGAAGAGTTAACCACAATAATGGATTGGAGCAAGACGCATGTTACGTCCGTTCTATACATTTGTTGGGCTGCATTTGCAGGTCTTTATCACAACTATGGAGTTCAAAAACATATCATTGATAAAAAAATTTCCGGTGTTTACCTTCATAGAGTGATAGATAAACTAAATCCTATATTCCGTGGTTTTGATGATGAATTTTACGTTCCACATAGTCGCTTTACGGAGTTTGACCGTAATGAGGTAGAAGAAAAATCCGAATTAAAAATTATTGCAGATAGTAAAGACGCAGGTATATATATGGTAATGGCTCGTAATGGGCGCGAGTTTTATGTTACGGGACATTCCGAGTATTCGCCAAGTACACTTGATTCTGAATACAAAAGAGATTTGGCAAAAGGAATAAACCCTAATATTCCCGAAAATTACTATGAAGATAACGACCCTAAAAAGTCCATTATCGTAAAGTGGCGTGCACATGCAAATCTTCTTTTTTCAAACTGGCTCAACTATTTTGTTTATCAGATTACTCCATACGACTTGAATAATATCAATGTTGAATGACAATAGAATAAAAGTAGAATTACTTGCACCTGCACGAACAGCAGATATAGGTATTCAAGCAATAATACATGGTGCTGATGCCGTCTATATTGGTGCATCAAGTTTTGGTGCTCGCTCGGCTGCAGGTAATAGTATTGAAGATATTGAAAGGCTTGTAAAATTTGCACACCAATTCTATGCAAAAGTTTATGTGACCATAAATACTATTATTTATGATGACGAACTTCAAGATGTTCAAGATTTAATCCGGCAACTTTATAAAATTGGTGTTGATGCACTCATCGTTCAAGATATGGCACTTCTTGAAATGAAGTTGCCTCCTATACCTCTTCATGCTTCAACGCAGTGTGACATAAGAGATGTGGAAAAAGCAAAATTTCTTTCTTCTGTTGGCTTTTCGCAACTTGTATTAGCAAGGGAATTATCACTTAAAGAAATACGAAATATTCATTCTGCCGTCAATACTCCATTGGAAGTATTCATTCATGGTGCACTTTGCGTTTGTTATAGTGGAGACTGTCAAGCCGGTTATGCTGCTATGGGGCGGAGTGCAAATAGGGGTGAATGTCCACAAATTTGCAGGTTACCATTTGACTTGATTGACGGCACTGGTAAGACAGTTATTTCGCAAAAGCATCTACTGTCTTTAAAAGATATGAACAGATTTGATTATCTTGAAGAATTGCTTGATGCCGGTGTTACATCTTTTAAGATTGAGGGTAGGCTTAAAGATGAAATATATGTAAAAAATGTTGTTTCAGCATATCGTAAAGAATTAGACGGAATAATAGCTAAGCACGCTGATAAATATGTCCGTTCCTCTATTGGGATTACTGAATATTATTTTCAACCCCACCTTTCAGTTTCATTTAATAGAGGATATACGGATTACTTTTTGAAGGATCAGAGACCTCTAAATATGTCATCTCTAAATACACCTAAATCCATTGGCTTGCCTATTGCTAAGGTCTTGAGTTGCGAAAATAATGTTTTACATATATCATCAAAATGTGAAATTAACAATGGAGATGGTTTAGGATATTTCAATAATTCAGGCGTGTTTACCGGTTTTAGAGTAAACAAAGTAGTAGGTGATAAACTGTATTTAAGAAATGCTATTTCAATATGCAAAGGAACGGTTTTATATAGGAATAAAGACGTGAAGTCTGAGTCTGAACTTTCAAAACAAACTGCCGCAAGATATATCCCTATATCTTTTGTATTAAAGAAATGTGGTGAAAATAAAATTGCTTTAGATGCTTTTTTTAATGATAAAATAGCGTCATCTGCTATAGAATATCCTTATGAAAAAGCAAAATCACCACAACTTGATGCAAGAAAAAGAGTGCTCTCAAAACTTGGTGATACTATTTTCAAACCGGAAAATATAGAAGATAGAGTAGGGGATGCCTTTATTCCTGCATCTATATTAACTCAATTACGTAGGCAAACGATATCTGCATTAGAAACTTCTATGTCAGCCTCTTATCCGTATGAATATCGCAAAGATGTTGATAAATGTATTCCAGTGAATAGAAATATCACTCGCCACGATAATGTGGCAAATAAACTTTCAGAAGAGTTTTATATGAAACATGGAGC
The DNA here is from genome assembly GCA_051871275.1 of Muribaculaceae bacterium. Lineage (GTDB taxonomy): Bacteria > Bacteroidota > Bacteroidia > Bacteroidales > Muribaculaceae > CAJUPY01. The sequence continues at coordinate 3,051 of JBJECR010000018.1, forward strand.
CACTTCTATTGAATCGGCTCTTGAAGTAAGTGAAAATAGACAAGACGAGATTCAAGTTATGACTACAAGATACTGTCTTCGTAGAGAACTTGGTGCATGTATGAGAACTCCTGATTCACAAAAGTTCGTTTCGCCTCTCACTTTAAAGTCCGGAAATTTACTTTATCGTCTTGATTTCGATTGTAAAAACTGTCGAATGAAAGTATTTCAAATACGCCATAACTGACTAATTTAACATATTTTTTATAACTATAATAAGACAAATCAAATATAATTACCTAATTTTGCATATTATAAAATCTAACAATATGAATAAAGGAAGAATTCTCGTAACCGGAGGAACAGGCTACATTGGTAGCCATACAACAGTTGAACTTATCAATGCAGGTTATTCAGTAGTAATTATTGACAATTTATCGAATAGTAATAAAGACGTACTCAAAGGTATTGAGGCTATTACGGGTGTCTCACCTGATTTTGTAGAAGCGGATTGTACTGATATTCAAGCTTTAAAATCTTTGTTTGATAAGTATCCGGACATTAAAGGTATTATCAATTTTGCTGCTAGCAAGGCTGTAGGAGAGTCAATGGAGAAGCCAATTCTCTATTACAGAAATAACCTTAACACTCTGATGAATCTGCTTGATTTAATGCCTGAATATGGTGTCAAAGGAATTGTATTTTCTTCTTCTTGTACCGTTTACGGTGAACCCGACGAAAACCCGGTTACAGAAAAAGCCCCAATTAAGAAAGCAACATCTCCATACGGAAATACCAAGCAAATCAGTGAAGAAATCATTACTGATGTTATTAATTCAGGTGCACCATTTAAGAGTGTAATCCTTCGTTATTTTAATCCTGTAGGTGCTCATCCTTCTGCAGAAATTGGGGAACTTCCGAATGGTGTTCCGCAAAACCTCATTCCGTATCTTACCCAGACAGCAATTGGTATCAGAAAAGAACTGAGCGTTTTTGGCAATGACTATAACACCCCGGATGGCTCTTGTATTAGAGATTTTATCAATGTTGTTGATTTGGCAAAGGCACATGTAATTGCAGTCCAAAGAATGCTTGAAGACAAGAGTGAAAGTCAGATTGAAATCTTTAACCTTGGTACCGGTGTAGGACTTTCAGTTCTTGAACTTATTGATGCTTTTGAAAGAGCCACCGGAGTAAAAGTGCCTCATAAAATTGTTGGGCGCCGTGCAGGTGATATAGAAAAAGTATGGGCAAATCCTAAATATGCTAATGAAGTTCTTGGCTGGAAAGCAGAATCAACTATTGAAGACACTATGCGTTCAGCTTGGGCTTGGCAAAAGAAACTCCGTGAAAGAGGCATTATGTAAAAATGTATTTATCAATATATACAAAAGCCTGTTGCAAACAAAGCAATAGGCTTTTTTATTTTTTCCAAAGGTTTATCTGACACGAATCCGGTCTTATAGATATAGGCATAAAAAAAAAGACTTGCTGTTTGCAAGTCCTTTGAGGGTGAGGTGTGGGGGTCGAACCCACGACCTTCGGAACCACAATCCGACGCTCTAACCAACTGAGCTAAACTCACCATTTCTATTTTTCGTGTGCAAAGGTAATGCTTTTATTTCAAACTGCCAAATATTTTTATTGTTTTTTCATGTGTGTAGAGTCAAGTGGCAAGTGCAAAATTAGTAAATTCTTTTGAAGAACTCAATTT
>JBJECR010000019.1:0-21080 GCA_051871275.1 Muribaculaceae bacterium
TTCAATTTTGATAAAATTATTTGCTCATTTCAAAATTATAATATAATTTTAACACATCAAATTTAAAACTAACATATAATATTAACTTTATAAACTATATGTATTATGAGTAAGACAATCACATTCAATGAACTTCGTCGCATCAAAGACAGTTTACCTGATGGTGCAACCCATCGCATTGCTGATAAGCTCAACACTACAGTTCAAACCGTTCGTAACTATTTTGGTGGCAGTAACTACGAATTTGGTAAGAATTTAGGCGTTCATATTGAACCGGGTCCTGATGGTGGTATTGTTGTCCTTGATGACACTACTATATATGATATGGCTATAGAAATCTTAAAGGAACAGGAAGCTCAAAAATAAAAACGCATATTTCTACTTCTCATCAGCATTTCCTCTAACTCTGATTTGATTTCTTAGAAAGTGGAGGAAATTGAAGTAGAATGTTTTTAGTCGAAAATCTCGTAGGTTTTCGATTTGTTTTATTAAAATATATATAATGGTATGACTAAACCGTCATTATTAGCAATAATCGGTCCTACGGCTTCAGGTAAAACAAATAGAGCTGTTTCTCTAGCAAATCATTTTGACGGAGAGATTATCAGTGCCGATTCCAGACAAGTTTATCGTAATATGAATTTAGGTACGGGTAAAGACCTTGAAGAATATAATGATATACCGTATTACCTCATAAACATTGTTGATGCCGGCACAAAATACAATCTTTATCAATATCTATCAGACTATAAATCTGCATATAACACCATTATTAGTAAAAATAAACTCCCAATCTTATGTGGAGGCACAGGGCTTTACGTTGAATCCGTATTAAATGGGTTATATCTGCCGGAAGTTCCGGAAAATAAGGAGCTTCGTGATTCCTTAAAAGATAAATCTCTTGAAGAGTTGATTGAAATATTATCTTCAAAGAAAACTTTACACAACACAACGGATGTTGATTCTTGCAAGCGTGCCATCAGGGCAATTGAGATTCAAACATACTATGAACTTTACCCGGATAAAGCCGTTAACGTTAAACCTAATCCTATAAAAGATGCCATTATTATTGGTATTGATATAGACAGGGAAACTCGTCGCAAACGTATTACCGAAAGATTACATTCAAGACTTGATTCCGGAATGGTGGACGAGGTAAAAAATCTTCTTGATTCCGGCATCCCGGCAGATGATCTTATTTACTACGGTTTGGAATATAAGTTCCTCACATTATATTTAATTGGGAAATTGACATACGACCAAATGGTTGAACAGCTAAATATTGCAATACACCAGTTTGCAAAACGCCAGATGACCTGGTTCAGAGGTATGGAAAAAAGAGGCTTCAAAATCAACTGGTTGCCATGGAATTTATCTGAAAAAGATTTTATCTCCAATGTGGAATCTATTATCGGTGACAATTAAAAGATGAAACGTTTTTGCGTCATATTATTTGCTTTATTTTCAGCTATATCTGTTTTAATGGCGACAGATAGAATGACATTTCGTGACAAAGGAAGAATTATTGAAAAAGACTCAGTTTTATCGTATGAAATGAATAAAGCAAAACAGTTTGATATACACATTTCATTTTCACATAAAAAAACGCCGGACACAGATTCTGAATTTCAAATATGCTTAAATGATAGCACACATAAAAGAGGATATTCAGTTTGTTTTAACTGGAAAGATAAACCATTCGAGGATTTTGACGGCTCAAGAGAATTGATTATTTCCGTTGTTGATTTACAGAAAGATAGTATTCTTTTTGCCAGAACTGTTTCTGACCCCAAAACAGCAGACCTTTATAAAGGAACAAATTCTATTACTTTTTATGGCAGCAGATTTGCCGGCATTGATGTATATTTAAATAAAACATACTATCTTGGAAGGTTGGATTGGGTTGATGATATTCAAAATATTTCTCTCTTATCATCATTTGGCTCAAATCTAAAAATCATTAAAACATCATACATTAAAGACAATATTGAAGATATCACTACAAACTTGACTTTTGATGATATTAAGCATATAGTAGAGTCCTCAAATGATAGCATAGTTGGTTTTTATAAATATCTTGACAGAGAAAACGACCCGCGTATAGCATCACCGGGAGGTAAATACACTATTGCCGTTGTTCCTACAGATGTGAAAGGAAAATATGATGTGCTTTATATAAATAATGCTCTCACATTCAGTCATATATGGACGCTAGGTATGAGAAAAGCAATATTGACTAAAACTATTTTCGTTAACCATTTTGATGTAGAATGGTACGATTCCAAGCAAACATATATGAATGATGAGATTTCTGCCACTCTTTCTCTTGAGAACACCGTTTTGGAGTTTAATTTCCCTGTGTATAAAGCCAAAATTCGCTTCAGTAAAATAATAAATTGATAAATTATTGCTAATAAGCAGAGAAATAGCTACCTTTGCAAAAGTAAACCAAATGTCAAACTAAATCATTTAATTTTGGATATAGACCCTCTTCCGGCTTCGATGCCTACTTTATGTATGTGTCAAGCCTTTATGAACCTTTTCACAACAGAGCAATTTATAGCTCTTATTATTGCAATAATTTGCCTTTTTATATCCGGTTTTATTTCCGGAAGTGAAATTTCCTTTTTCTCGCTTTCTTCAAATCATATTGAAGTTGAGCAGTCAAAGCACCGTGATGAAATTATCAAACTTACTGATAATGCGGATAGACTTCTTGCTACGATACTAATTGCCAATAACTTGGTAAATGTTGCAATTGTGGTTTTATGTACCTACTCTTTATCTACGGTCTTTTCCGGACTTACTCCGGGAATGAGTTTCTTGATTCAATCCGTACTACTCACGTTTTTGATTCTCCTTTTTGGTGAAATTCTACCTAAATTGATAGCCACAAATCGTCCTCTTACATGGGCGGAACATTCTGTTTCCATACTTTCCGGAATTGTAAGATTATGCTATCCTCTATCTTCTATGCTTGTTAAAAGTACGTCTTTCGTAAATCATATTGTGAGAAAAAACAATAATGGTGTTACAACAGATGAGCTTTCTCAAGCCCTTGAGATAACAAATGTCGGTACTTCAAAGAGCGATAAAGAAATGCTTGAGGGCATTCTTAAGTTTGGAGACACTACAGCATCTGAAATCATGACCCCAAGAGTTGATATAACGGATATAGAACTCTCCATGAACTTTGCTGAGGTGATGCAAATTGTTGTGGAAAGCGGTTATTCCAGACTTCCGGTTTATGATGGAACACAAGATAATATTAAGGGTGTTTTATATAGCCGTGATTTACTGCCATACATTGGTAATAGAAACAATGAAACATTTAATTGGCAACGACTTATCCGCGAGCCGTATTTTGTTCCGGAATCTCGTATGATAAATGATTTGCTTGAAGATTTCCGCAAACTTAAAATACACCTTGCAATAGTCATTGACGAATTTGGCGGCACACAAGGTATTGTTACTCTTGAAGACGTTCTTGAGGAGATAGTTGGCGACATCAAAGATGAATACGATGATGAAGAGTCTTTCTATAAACGCCTCCCGGACGACACTTTCATTTTTGAAGGAAAAACGGTTTTAACAGACTTTTTCCGTGTAACAGGTCTTAATGAAGATGACTTTGCGGACGTAACTGCGGATTGTGAAACTCTTGCCGGTATGTTGCTTGCTATTAAAGGTGATTTCCCCAAGAAAAAGGAACCTCTTGAATACCTAAATTGCAGATTTCTCATTTTGGACATTCAGGGGCATCGTATTTCCAGCGTAAGAGTGAAGATTATTCAAGATGAAGAGTAGATTCTTTCTGTATATAAGTTCATTATTCATTACAATTGGGATTGTTTGTTCTTGCAATAATGAATCTACACCAATTCCAAGGCAATACGCATACCCGAGAATTTGTGAATTTTGTAATGAATATGAACCTGTAAACGACGTAGAATTAAACATTGAAAGAAATAAATCCGCCATTATAGATGTTGATTCTGTGGTAGATAACAATTTGCGGTGGCTTACCCTATTCTATCCTCAATATAATTCAAAACTTTTTATTACAATAAATAAAGCTCTTAGTTCTGAATCTTTTAACCAAATTTTAGAGAATAGAATTCAGCGGTTTTCACTAAACATTGGTGGTAATATTTATGAGCAATTTGATGTGGAAAATCAAAACGGTTTTAATACTCAAATATTGAGAATTAAATCAAATTCCGCAAATCCAGTAATGTTTATTTCTACAAATAACCATGACATAATTGTAAGCGGTACTATGTATTTACAAGACGTAAATGCTATTTCAAAGCCGGATTCAATTGCCCCGATTGTGGATTATTTGTTTCATGATATTGTTCATATAGCTAATTCCATATCAATTAATGATTAATGTTGATTTTGATATTGAAGATGTTTGTGTGGTATTGTCTGAAATTAACGATGATATTTTCGCTGAATCATTAGCTTCTCTTAATGATTCAGAGTCTTATTATGTCAAATCTATACAAAACCTAAAAAGACAAAGGGAAGTTGCTGTTACATTATTTATATTTAAACAATTATTCGGAAGCGATACAATATTGGAACATAATGAAAATGGTAAACCTTTTCTGAAATACTCACCTACTCATATTTCTATTTCACATTCCGGAAACTTTATATGTATAGCCTATTCTGATACATGTGAGGTCGGCGTAGATATTCAGTTTTGGAATAATGCATTGTATAGAACAGTTGATAAATATTTGTCAACAAATGAGCAGAAGCTACTTGACATAAATAATAAAACCGTGCTATTAAAATCCTGGACAGCTAAAGAGGCGACTTACAAAATTTTCAATATTAAGAATCTTTCATTAAAAGATATTGATACCTTAAATGACGACTATGTTGTTGCTTCATTATCGAAATCAACTGCTATAAAATTATCATCAAAAACTATATTTTTTGATAATTATGCCATTACTTTAGTTGCAAAACATTAAATTTAGCAACAAATTAACCTTTATTAAATATTTTTCAGTAAATTTTAATCCGTTTATAAAGTTAAAATCTTTAACTTTACACGGTTAAATATAAGTCTTGCATTTAATTACACTAACATAAATACATTATTATTACCATGTTTTCAAAAAAGTCGTTATTGACATTACTGACGGCACTATTTATAAGCACGTCGGCACATTCTCAGTTCGGCAACTATGAGCTTGCTGAAATGGGATACTTACAATCACCGATGCAAACGAAAGCCGGTTTGGTTGTAACTACCAATAGTAGTAACGAGCTATACCTTGTGAAAGATGGCTCACTTAAGCCCCTTGTTATATCAAGAGGTGCAGGTATGTACACTCATCTTAATGCTGATAAAACCATTATCGGTTACAAAAGCATCAATGATGATTATCAGCAAGCACCGGCTTTGCTGAATGTTGAAACAGGAGAAATCACTCTCCTTGAAAACTACACAAATCAGTGTGGACAGGTTTCATTTGCTGATGACGGTACGCTTGCTTACACAATGGGTGATGAACTTATTGTACGAAAAGGCAATAATCGTCGTTCATATCTTATTGGTGAGTATGTAAACATCGTGAACCTTTCACCGGATGCTAAAAAGGCTGCTTATTGCAACCTTAACGGTGAAATGTATATTCTTGATTTAACTACCGGCTACAAGGAATTTATCAGTAATATTACAAACGGTTACAACCCTATCTGGTCTCCGGACGGAACTAAGATTGCCGTTCAAATTATTAACGGTGAAGCTATCGTTCACGAAGTGTTCAGCAAAGCTGCTTTCAAATTAGGAGAAGCCGGACACATTAAATGGACTTCAGATTCAAAAGAACTCGTTTTCACTCGTCTTAATAGAGGGGAAATGTTTACACTGACAGGTTCTTCTATTCTTCAAACATCATACGATGGTAGCAATATGAGAACTATACTTGATAACTCTGAAAGTACGCCTGTTGGTATTGAACTTGTAGAAAACGACAATTTAATAGTTTCATACGGACGTGGTTTGAAAAGAGGTATTTCTCGTTTGACTCTTTCTACAGGCAAACTTACCAAATCCGTAACTAAAGAAAATGCTCTGTTATCTATAGATGATACTGAAGTTATTACCTCAACAAAGAGCATTAACATTGAAGAAAAAACTCGTGTTGCCAACATCGCATTGAAAAAACATCAAGCAGAAAAAGCTGAGCTTGAACGCCAAGGTAAACAACTTAAGTCTGCTACACCAAATCTTATTGGGGCAATGGATATTCCTTACATAAACCAGGTTTGGGATACACCAAGCAGTCATAATGGTTGCTACGGTTATGGATATGTTTGCTGTGCTCCTTCATCATCATGTATGAATCTTGGCTATTGGAAAATGCTCGATCCTTACGCAGTTACATCTCGTGCTTCAGGTGTTGGAACTGTTTATTATTCATGGTATGTAGGTCGTAATTATACAAGTCAAACAGGCCATACATTCACAAATACTGCAACAGGTAATGGTTGCAGTGGTGTTGGTGGTGGATACGGTTATATGTGGGCTAATGGTTCACCGAATTCCACTATGCATAATTTCTATAAATACAATGGTATGACAAGTTCATATTTTGAAAGTAGCTGGTCAAAGTTCGTATCTGAATCAGATGCAGGTCGCCCTTACACTATCTGCCTTCAAAATGGTACAGGTGGCCATGTTGTACTCGGTTTCCGTGCGAACTGCAAGGCTGCTAATGATGGTACAATTTCATCTTCCACAGGTTCATTTGTCTGCCACGACCCATACGGTGACTACAATGGTGCTTCATATCCTAACTGGGATGGTCGTTTTGCTACATACGACTGGCCTGGAATTAGCAACGGTTACAAGAATATCGGTGTTTTCTATTGGGGATGCGTAGCCGTTCCACCTGCTTCTGCCGTTTCTAATCCTACACTTGAAGTTTCTCCTTCATCTCTTAATTTTGAGTGTTATCCTAATGAACACCCTTCACTTTCTTTCACTGTAACAGGTAAAGACTTATCAAGCAATATTACGGTTGCATCAATTACTCCCGGACGTTTCAGCACATCTGTTTCCGAACTTCCTTCATCAGGTGGTACTGTAACTGTAACATTTAATATTTCAGGCGATATCGGTACATACGGTTCCGGTGGTTCTGCAGTAGATTATGATTTCTACGTAAAAGTTAAATGTGGTACTTTGGAAAAGAAAGTTGCCATTACAGCTACCGTAAAAGCTCCGCCTATTGGTGAAATTACTGAAAAATGGAATCTTTCCGATAAGAGAGGTACTCTCACTTCCAAAGGCTACGATGCTGCAAAAATCAGAAACTTTGTATATAACGATGGTAAACTCTATTGCGTTTACAACCATAGCGACATCCTTGTTCTTAATGCTCAAACAGGTGAAAGTCTCGGTTACTTAGATAAAGGTGATATTATCTCCGGTGGTACTCTTACTCTTTGCGACGTAAAAGTTCTTGACGGACACATCGTGGCTTGTAACCTTGCAGGTGAAGAAGGTCTTGAATTCAGAGTTTATGCTTGGGATGATGACTCCGCTGCACCATATTTGTTGTATAACACTACTAATCTGCAAGGAGCAAACAGACTTGGTGACTGTCTTGAACTCGCAGGAACATACGACTCTGACCTTTGGCTCACTTTAGGTAACGATTATGGCGGTGTAACACGTATTATACAATTCAATAGAAATAATGGAAACTGGACTTCAAAAGTAACAAACGTTACTAAAGACGGTTCTGCACAACTTGCTACAGGTTCTACTACTCGCGTATATTATCAGCCGGGCAATGGTTGGTGGATTGACGGTAAGAATTCTTATCCTACATGGTGTACATTGGATTCTTCCTCAGGCACTGCAAAACAAAGTTGCAATGTTGCTACAGATAAACTTATCGGTTCAAGCCACCACGAATTTAACTATAATACTACCAAATATGCCGCTAACTTGATTTTCTGTGGTGATACAAACTATACACAACCGAAAATGAAGTTAATCATTGACAATACAGGTAACTTCTCAAGCACTACCACTATCGGTTACTATCCTTCTGATGGTTTAAGTGACAATGTAAACGGTAATACCGGTGGTTGCGGTGACTGTATGATTAACACTGACGGTTCTTCTTATATGGAAGCTTGGGTATTGGCTTTCGGTCAAGGTCTTGCTTACTTCACAACAGGTTCTGTCCCAACAAATAACCCTACTCCGATTGAGCCCCTTGAACCTACTATTAAAGTTGGTGCATCATCTATTTCACTTGAAACTATGAAAGATTCTAGCACAAGCAAGTCCCTCTCAGTAACAGGTGTATCTCTAACAGGAAATATCAATATTTCACTATCCGGTGCAAACGCTGAATACTTCTCACTTTCTACAAGCACTCTCACAAAAGACGGTGGCAGCGTGAATATCACATACGCTCCGAAGGCTGTCGGTTCACACACCGCTACTCTCACCCTATCTTCAGAAGGTGCAGACAATGTTACTGTAACTCTCACCGGTACAAGCAACAATCCAACTTACTTTGATGATAACATCACGGAACTCACGCAAGTTTGGACAAATACTTCCTGGACAGACGGTAATAGTCCATACGCTCGTAGCATTGCTTTTCAAGATGGCAAACTGTACGTTGTGATTGCAAGCACAGGTGGTTATGAAATCAAGATTCTTGACGCTTACACAGGCGAAGTGAAGGGCAATCTTGACGTTACAGGAGTAAGTGATGGCGTTTTCAAACTTTCAGGTATCGTGGCTGTTGGAGGCAAAATCTTCGTTTCAAACTCAGCTGCTTCCACAAATATCTTCAAGATTTACCGTTGGGATAGCGACACTTCCGCTCCGGTTGTTGCACTTCAACTTGAGGCAGGTACTCACTGCACAACTGCTATGGGTAACCAAATTTCATATACCGGCGACCTCAATAACGGACGCATCTGGACTTCTGACCAAAGCACTAACAACCTGATTTACTTCAATGTAAGCGGCGGAACAATTAGCAACACAGTAAATAAACTTGCTCTCTATAAAGCAGACGGCACAACTGCCTTTACAGTAGGTGACGCTCGCGGTTCTGCAGCAGTTCAAGACGCCGGAAACGGCAATATTTACGTTGCAAGTAAAGATACTTATCCTTCACTCTTCGGCTCAGACGGCAAGCTCATTGAACAAATGCAAGCAAATGTTTGCGGAAACAACCCTTATGGTGCTGCAATCAACGTATTTGACTTTGGCTCAAAGAAATATGCACTTGTAGGAACATACTCCGTTGCTGCCAATACGAAGGGTGGACAGTTCACTCTCTCTAACGTAACAAGCGGATTTGCAGCAGCAGAAACTGCTATCGCAGCTTATCCAGCAGTTGGTTTCGGAGAAACGGTTTCAAATGGACAGCGTAACCAGAATCTCCTTGTTCAGAAACGCAATGATAATCAAGTTCTTGACGTTTGGTTCTTAAGTACGCTCCAGGGTCTCGGCTACTGGACATACAATGGTGTGAAAGGCTCGGATGCTGTAGAAGGCATTGAAGATGAAGTTGCACCACAGTTCGGCATCATTGCAGACGCAAACACTCTCGCAGTTGTTGGCGTTGAAGCCGCAGAAATAGAACTTTACAATGCAGCAGGTGTTCTCGTAGCACGCAATTCAGGTGAACAAACAATAGACGTCACCGCCCTCCGCGGACTTTACATCGTCAAAGTTGTCTCCACTGAAGGCAAAGTAAATGCTGCAAAATTTGTTCTCCGTTAATAAATCTTAAAACGTAATTCTTAAAAGGTGTGTCATATTTTTGTGGCACACCTTTTATATTTGTTTACAATATGTTTATAAGTTAACAAAAAGTTAAATAGCAGGAATTTTATATTTACGTGTAAAAGTAATAACTTTGCATTAAAATAGAAAATCACATGGCAGACAATACAGACTCATCAAGATTTAATTCAAAAAAGCAAAAGCCGTTACAACAATCAATGTTTGATACAGGTGGCAGATTATTGCCGCAAGATAAAGACATTGAAGAAGCGGTTCTCGGTGCCTTAATGCTTGAAAAAGACGCATATACTATGGTTTGCGATATTCTTAAACCTGAAAGTTTTTATGAACCGTCAAACCAAATAATATATGAAGCAATTCAAGCACTCGGTGCTTCTCAACAACCTATTGATATGCTCACTGTTGTTGAAAAATTGAGACAAATGGATATGCTTGATAAGGTTGGCGGACCAATTTTCATTTCAGAACTTACGTCAAGGATTGCTTCCGGAGCTCATATTGATTATCATGCCCGAATTATTGCACAAAAATACCTCGCAAGAGAACTGATTTCTTTTTGTGCGAATATTGAATCCAAAGCATTTGATGAGAGTAATGACGTTGATGACCTTATGCAGGAAGCAGAGGGCAAGCTGTTTGAAATCTCACAAAGAAACGTAAAAAAAGATGTTATCCAAATCGACCCTGTAATCGAGCAAGCACTTAATCAGATTCAAGCGGCATCAAACCGTCAATCCGGTTTAAGTGGACTTGAATGTGGTTTCAGCGAAATAGACAAAATGACTTCCGGCTGGCAAAATTCAGACTTGATAATTATTGCTGCTCGTCCGGCTATGGGTAAAACGGCATTTGTCCTTTCAATGGCAAAAAATATGGCTGTTAACCTCAATACTCCTATTGCCGTATTTTCTCTTGAAATGTCAAACATTCAGCTTGTAAACCGCCTCATTTGTAATGTCTGTGAAATTGAAGGTGAAAAAATCAAGAGCGGTTCTCTCACTCAAAACGAATGGGACAAACTCAACTCCAGAATAAAAAGTCTTTTCAGTGCACCGATGTTTATTGACGATTCCGGTAATCTTTCTATTTTTGAGTTAAGAACAAAAGCACGCAGATTGGTTCGAGAACATGATGTTAAAATGATAATAATTGACTACTTGCAGCTTATGAACGCTTCCGGAATGAAATTCGGTAGTCGTGAACAAGAAGTAAGTATGATTTCGCGTTCTTTGAAACAATTGGCAAAAGAGTTGAATATTCCTATTATTGCACTTTCACAGCTTAACCGTGACCTTGAAAAGAGGTCTGAAGGAAAAGTACCGCAACTTTCAGACTTGCGTGAATCCGGTGCAATCGAGCAAGATGCCGACATTGTTTGCTTTATTCACCGTCCGGAATACTTCTTAAAGAGTGACAGAGATGCACAGGGCAATGATATCCGCGGATTGGCACAATTTATTATTGCAAAACACAGAAGTGGTGCTGTCGGAGATGTTAAACTACGCTTCAGAAATCAATTTGCCAGATTTGAGAATTGGGTTGAAGATTCAGATTCTAATTCAAACCTTGTAACAGTTGGCTCTTCTATCAATACTTCCAATAATTCAGACCCATTCAGTTCCGGAGGACAGTTATCAGGTGGAAGTGCTGATATCTCTCCAAACTCTGATGAACCTGATTTCTAAACTAATTTGCAATAATCATTAAAAGTAAGTAACTTTGCAATACTTTTTTTGATTGGTTTGCAATAAGGTATCTTGTATTTTTGCTTTCTGATTATTAAACAAAGTTTTAAGGACAATTTCAGTAATAAATAAAAATATTATTCACGTGTCAACATTAACAGAAGAAATAAGCCGGCGACGCACATTCGCTATCATATCACACCCTGACGCAGGTAAAACAACCCTTACGGAAAAACTTCTCCTCTTTGGCGGTGCTATCCATATAGCCGGAGCTGTAAAGTCTAATAAAATAAAAAAAACTGCTACATCAGACTGGATGGAAATAGAAAAACAAAGAGGTATCTCTGTGGCAACTTCCGTTATGGGCTTTAACTATGGCGACTATAAAATCAATATTCTTGACACACCGGGTCACCAAGATTTTGCGGAAGACACTTATAGAACACTCACGGCAGTAGATAGTGTAATAATCGTTGTTGACGTTGCAAAAGGTGTGGAACAACAAACAAGAAAACTTATGGAAGTATGTCGTATGAGAAATACTCCCGTAATCATTTTCGTTAATAAACTTGACCGTGAAGGACGTGACCCGTTCGACATTCTTGACGAACTTGAATCCGAACTTAAAATCAATGTTCGTCCTTTAAGTTGGCCTATAAACATTGGTGCCAAATTTAAAGGAGTATATAATATTTACGAGAAATCACTTGATTTATTTACTCCAAATAAACAAACCGTTACAGAACGTGTTGAAATTACGGATATTAATGATTCTCGCATTGACGAAAGCGTAGGCGAAACAGATGCACAAAAACTTCGTGACGACCTTGAACTTATTGAAGGTGTTTATCCTGAATTTGAAGTTAACAAATATCTTGAAGGTAAATTAGCTCCTGTTTTCTTTGGCTCTGCTCTTAATACCTTTGGCGTGAAAGAACTCCTTGACTGTTTTGTTAAAATAGCTCCCTTACCTCGCCCGACAAACGCTGAAGAAAGACAAATAAAACCGGAGGAAGAAGCTTTTACCGGTTTTGTATTCAAGATCCACGCAAATATGGATCCAAACCATAGAAGTTGTATTGCTTTCGTGAAAATCTGCTCAGGTAAATTTGAACGTAATGCTAATTATAAACATATACGTTCCGGCAAAATGATGCGTTTTGCCGCACCTACTGCTTTTATGGCTCAAAAGAAAAGTATTGTAGATGAGGCATTCCCGGGTGATATTGTAGGTATTCCTGATACCGGCAATTTCAAAATTGGAGACACACTTACACAAGGTGAAGAACTACATTTTAAAGGATTGCCAAGTTTCTCACCGGAAATGTTTAAATATATAGAAAATAGCGACCCTATGAAAGCAAAACAGCTTGATAAGGGTATTCAGCAACTAATGGACGAAGGTGTAGCACAGCTGTTTATTAACCAGTTTAATGGTAGAAAACTTATTGGTACTGTCGGTCAACTTCAGTTTGAGGTCATACAGTACAGACTTTTGCACGAATATGGTGCACAGTGTCGCTGGGAACCTATATCTCTTTACAAGGCTTGTTGGATTGAAAGTGACGATGCTGATGCACTCGCAGCATTCAAAAAGAGAAAACATCAGTTTATGGCTGTTGATAGAGAGGGAAGAGACGTTTTCCTTGCTGACTCCAATTATGTTTTGCAAATGGCACAGTCTGATTTTCCCAAAATCAGATTCCACTTTACCAGCGAATTTTAGTGCATTAAACACAAACCTCTCAATTTCCATAATCAAATAATATATTAGTCTGATATATGAGCGACGTAATTAAATTATTACCTGATTCTGTAGCAAACCAGATAGCCGCCGGAGAAGTAATTCAGCGACCTGCTTCGGTTATTAAGGAATTAGTGGAGAATGCGGTTGATGCAGGTGCATCTCAAATTCAGATAATAATTAAAGATGCCGGTCGTTCACTTATTCAGATTGTTGATGATGGTTGTGGAATGTCTGCAACTGATGCCAGACTTGCATTTGAACGTCACTCTACATCAAAAATTTCAGATGCTAAAGACCTTTTTACTCTGCATACTATGGGTTTCAGAGGGGAAGCTTTGGCTTCTATTTGTGCTGTTGCACAAGTTGAACTGATAACTATGCGTAAAGAGGACAGCATAGGAACAAAAATTTGTATTGCGGGTTCTAATCTTGAATCTCAAGAACCGTGTGCCACAGTTGCCGGTTCTAATTTTAAAGTTAAAAATCTTTTTTTCAATGTACCTGCAAGACGAAAATTCTTAAAAAAAGATGCTGTAGAGTTAAGCAATATTATCAAAGAGTTTGAACGTCTTGCATTAGTTAATCCCGGTGTCGGTTTTGAACTTATCCATAACGATAGTTTATTACATAAGCTGCTACCCGGTTCTTTCAAGCAACGTATTACTCAGCTATTTGGAAAAATTCTTGATAAACAACTAATTCCGATAAGCGTAGAAACAACGGTTGCTAAAATTGATGGTTTTGTCGGACTCCCGGAAAATGCACGCAAACGTGGTGCTTTGCAATTTCTTTTTGTTAATGGAAGAAATATGCGTCACCCATATTTTGCAAAGGCAGTATTAACATGCTACGAAAAACTTATTTCTCCGGACGTCCAACCCAATTATTTTCTTAATTTTACTGTTGACCCTGCCACAATTGATGTAAATATTCATCCTACAAAGAATGAAATAAAGTTTGAAAACGAGCAGCCTATTTGGCAAATTCTCGTTGCTGCGATTAAAGAATCTCTCGGAAAATTCAATGCAGTTCCATCTATTGACTTTGATGTTGATGACACTCCTGAAATTCCGGTATTCAATCCCAATTCAAATGCAATAGTTGATGAAGGAGTGAATAATGATTATAATCCTTTTGCTACAAATTCTACACAAATTCATACCAGACCGAGTAGCATAAATAATATGCGAAAGAAAGCAGATAATTGGGAACAACTTTATGAAAACTTTAATAATAAATCCGTTTCATTTGAAAGTCAACACACTTCTGTCCCGGATGAAGAACTCTCTATAATCTCGTCTGATGACAACAGTAACGAAAGTCAATCTGAGGCAATATTCCAATTGAAAAATAAGTATATCGTTTCTCCTGCTGCTTCCGGATTGATGATTGTGGATCAACACAGAGCACATACTTTAGTTTTATTCCATGAATATATGGATGGTCTCAAATCCGGAGGATTCTCTACTCAACAAGTCCTTTTCCCGGAAGTTATAAATTTGTCTCCGTCTCAGAATATTATTTTGGAAAGCATTTCAGACGGATTGAAGGAAATTGGATTTGACATTTCTTTCCTTGGTGATAATTCTTGGACAATCAACGGATATCCATCTGTTTTGGGCACTGCTAATCCTAATGAAAGCCTTCTTAAAATGATAGATTCCGTTTCTAATGGCTCAGAATTGACTGACGAGGATATAAAGGCACAAACGGCTCTTGCTATGGCACAAGCAGCAGCCATTCCTGCCGGTAAGCAATTAACAACTAAAGAAATGGAGCATCTACTAAATAAACTACTTACCCTACCCGCTCCGGGATTTACACCTACAGGATTGACTATCATAACACTTATTCCAACGGAAGAAATTGCAGAGAGAATGTCAAGGTAATATGGTATTCTTTGCTAATTTATTTCTGATTTTTCTTGAAAATATAGGTCAAGACATCTTTTTGTATTTGTGATTTAAAAAGTTTATTTGTGAGTAAATAAATACCCGCAAATATTATAGTGTATAAAATGCAAAGAAGTATCGGATTAGATGTCAGATAGGCAATTGGGTACGAAATCAATAAGCATAAAACAGAGATTACTATGTATGGCACATTGTGATTTATAAATTGCATTATACTGAAGTTTGTATGCTTACACACAATCAGCAATGTAATTATATATGTGACAAAGGAAGCTATAATCTGTCCCCATAGCATAATTTTTATTCCATATACGATGTCATTATCGTAGCTGATTGCAAGCATCGGTAATGTGGCAAAAAGAGCAATTAGAGATAAAGCATCTTTCACTATTTCAATGGTCATTATCATTTTTGTTTTTGCTATTGAAAGAAGATAATTGCTATAAAGTCCTATAAGTATTGTAAAAATGCCGCGAATGAGCAGTAATTGAAACAATACTATGGACATATCCCATTTAGTGCTGAATAGTGTGTGAAATATTGGTGCAGCAAGTAAACAAAGCAATACTATAGAGGGGAACAAAATATAAGCAGTGAATCTGTTCATTTTTATAACGGCTCTCTTGAAGCGTTCATTGTCATCTTGAACCGATGATAGTGTCGGCAAAAAAGCGGAAGTTAATGTTTGAGACACGGACATTATCCCCATTTTGCTCCACTTATCTGCTTGAGTATAATAGCCTAACTGTGCCATTCCCAATCTATTGCCGATAAAGAAAGAAAAGATGTTCAGAAATACGGTATTCAAAAATGAAGTAACCATTACTCCTGAACCAACCTTAAAAAATGATTTTAGAGACGTAAAGCTGAAACTTAAAGTCGGTAACCATTTATTTGTAATCCACAATAGTATTGATTTTGTCGCCGCTGTAACTACTGTTTGCCATACGATAGACCATGCTCCGTAACCTTTTAGTGCAAGACAAATGCCGCAAGCACCTCCAGCTATCAATCCTACTGAATTTGTAATGGCTATAGGTTTTACATTCATCACTTTCATAAGTCTGTTTGTCTGCACAATTGCACTAGCATTTAGTATAAAAGACAAGAACATAACTCTGGAAAGTGGAATTAACCTCGTGTCATTTTGGAAAAGTGTAGCAATGTATGGTGCACAAAACCATAATATTGCATAAATAAATGTAGCAACAAACAGATTAAACCATAAAACAGTGGAATAATCATTGTCTGACGGGGATTTGCGCTGTATTAGAGCAGATGAAAAGCCACTGTCTATAAACAATGAAGCAAATGCTTGGAAAATAAGTATTGCACCTACAAGTCCGAAATCTTCGTATGGCAAAATGCAAGCAAGAACAATACCGGTTACAGCATATAATATCTGGGTGGCTAATTTATCAACCAGATTCCATTTAATAGATTTTGCTGTAAGGTTTTTTAGTTCTTCTTCCATCTATAAAAAAAGATAATTAATCGTACTCAGTATCTTCCGCAGGTATTTGTACTACTTGTGTTGATATAGTGCTCTTATCTATTGTATCAGGCTCGCCTCGGTAATAAATCTTACCTGTACCCACACCTATTGCCTCAAGTTTTTTAATAGGATAACAGCCAATTGTTCCTGTTCCCATAAGTTTACACTTTACTTCATCACATTTCAGCAAATCTGCTTGTATTTGACCTGCACCATAGTTGGAAAAATTGGCAAAACCACATTGACCACTTGCAACAATAATTCCTTTACCCGTCGTAATATTTGCGGATAATTTATTGATTATAATATTATTGGCAACAATTTTACCATTACCCACAACCTTAAGTTTAAGTTCGGGTCCGGAGTTGATGTTGAGTATTCTAATCGTTGAATCAGAATTATTCTCTACAGAAGTAAGGAACTTCGAATAAACCGTAACGGTAGGAATATTCTTATATTTTTCATTTCTTACATCATATTGAACTGTAAGTTTATCTTTTTTTGGTGAAAACACAATAAGTGACGCAATATTGTCCGGAGCATCAAAAACTGCCATACCGGCTGAATCTACACTGCTTTTATAATTTATGTTTACACCATCTTTCACAACCAATTGCGAAAAATCTTCAAGTTTGATAACGTAGTGACCTAATGTTTGTGCACCTATTGTAGCTATTGTTGATACAAATAAAGCAACCAGTGAAAGGAGTTTTTTATTCATAATATTAATTTGTTTCAGTTTGATTGATATTAGGTAATATGTCTGTTTCTATATGTTGGAGAATCTCATTAAGTTCATCAAAGGTGTTTGCTCTGAGCATTGCTATTCTCGTTTCTCTGAAATGCGGAATCCCCTTAAATAAGGGTGATGCAGCCAAATGACGGCGAATGTGTAAAATTCCTCTATATTCATCAATTCTGTCAATACTTTCCTGTATCTGACGGCGTATTATGCGGAATTTGTCAGCTGTTGAAATCACACTTTGAACTTCACCAGTTTTTAGATAATGCTTCATATCTGCAAATACCCATGGTGCACCTATTGCAGCACGCCCTACCATTACTGCATCAACACCGGATTGTTCAAAAGCATTATGGAGTTTAACACCGTCCGTGATATCACCGTTACCGATAATGGGTATATGAACCTTTGGATTTGCTTTAACTTTAGCTATCATTTCCCAATCAGCTTCACCTGTGTACATTTGTGAACGCGTTCTCCCGTGTACTGTAAGAGCTTGTATTCCACAATCTTGTAATTGTTCGGATAGTTCTACTATTATTTTTGAATTACAATCCCAACCGAGCCTTGTTTTAACAGTTACGGGAAGATTTACACTTTTGACTACTTCTCGTGTAATTTCAAGCATTTTCGGAATATCACGGAGCATACCGGCTCCTGCTCCTTTGCCTGCCACTTTTTTTACAGGACAACCGAAATTTATGTCTAAAATATCCGGTTTTGCTTCCTCAACAATCTTTGCTGCTTCCACCATCGCTTCTGTATCTCGTCCATATATTTGTATTGCAGCCGGACGTTCACGGTCATCGATGTGTAGCTTGCGAGTTGTTGATGCTATATTGCGTATCAGAGCTTCTGCGGAAACAAATTCGGTATAAACCATATCTGCTCCAAGCTCACGACAAATAAGACGGAATGAATGGTCTGTCACATCTTCCATCGGAGCTAAAAATACAGGTCTATCACCAAAATCTATGTTCCCTATTTTCATCGGATTACAAATTGTTTAGCGAATTTAGTTATATTTTTTGAATTATCACTAATATATTTTGTTTAACTTTATTTTAGCTACATAAAAAATGTTAATAACGGTAAAACATTCCAACAATATGGTAAAAGTTGATAATCACAATCAGTTCATTTCTATAACTGTTATGCCGGCACCACCAAAACGGACATCCTCATCTGAATATGACTTTACGTAAGGTATAGTGCCTAAATACTGTCTGATAACCTGACGTAAAACTCCTGTTCCCGTACCATGTAAAATTCTAATTCTGGAAGCATTGAATTGCACGGCATCGTCTATGAAATATGTCACTGCTTGCAACGCTTCTTCCGCTTTCATGCCGCGAACATCTATCTCACTGTTAAAGTTGAGCAGTCGTTCTCTACTTGTATCTGAAACCGTTTGCACACTCACTTTCGGTGACTTGTTTTGAACTTTTGCCGAGGTGTATTTCAGTCTTTTTATGTTTACCGTTGTTTTAAGACTACCAAAGACAACAGTAGCATTATTTCCATTTAATTCAACAACTGTGCCTATTGTGCCTTCTCCGTCCAGTTTAACATTATCTCCCACTTTAATCTCAACGGGCGTAGGTTTTAAGCTCGTTGTAGTATCTTTCTTTTTTCTTTTTGGAACTTTTTTCAATAGTGGGTGCTCTTCGCCATTCTTTTCTTTTAAAAGATTGGATTTTTCCTGTTCAAAAGTTTTGCGAGCTTCAAGTGTTGCCACTTTTTCTGCCTGTGCACGGCGGATTTCATGAATCGTACGCTCAATAGCAGCATTAGATTGTGACAAAATTTCTTTTGCTTCCTCTTTTGCTTGTGAAATAATTGCTTTTCGTTGTTCACTAAGCGTTGATGCTGCATCTTCGTATTTAGCTAAAACTTCGTCTATTTGTTTTTCTTTTTTCTTAATTTCAAGACGTTTGTTTTCCCAATATTTTTTG
The DNA here is from genome assembly GCA_051871275.1 of Muribaculaceae bacterium. Classification (GTDB taxonomy): domain Bacteria; phylum Bacteroidota; class Bacteroidia; order Bacteroidales; family Muribaculaceae; genus CAJUPY01. Next base: position 19,349 of record JBJECR010000019.1, read on the forward strand.
TCACGCAATATGTTTGAAAGATATTTTTCAATATTGACGTAATCACTTCCTGCTATCTCTTGTGCATCTGTGATGATGGATAACGGCAACCCTATTTTTCTAGCAATCTCAATAGCAAAAGAACTTCCCGGATGTCCAATAGATAATTTAAATAGCGGTTGCATTTTTTGCTTATCATAAAGCATTGAACCATTTATAATTCCGGAAGTTTCTTCACCGAATTGTTTAAGATTTTGGAAATGAGTTGTGATAACACCCCAACTTTTTTTATCGTTTACATTTTTGAGTATTGCCTGTGCAATTGCACCTCCTATTTGAGGCTCTGTACCTCCTCCAAATTCATCAATAAGAAGCAGTGTTTTGTCATTGCAATTATTGACAAAAAATTTCATATTCTTAAGGTGAGAGCTATATGTACTCAAATCATCTTCGATAGACTGGTCATCACCTATATCTATAAAAATGCTTTCAAAAATGCCAAGGTGTGAATTTTCATATACCGGAGGTAACATTCCGCACTGAAGCATATATTGTACTATTCCTACGGTTTTCAGGCAAACTGACTTGCCACCGGCATTAGGTCCCGATATAAGAAGAATTCTATTCTTTCCGTTCAGTTTTATGTCAAGTGCAGTCATTTCTTTCCCATGTCGGTTAAGTGCAAGTTGAAGAACAGGATGAATAGCATGGTACCATTCCATTTCGGTATTTTGGGAAAGATGAGGTTTTGTGCAACCTAATTTGATTGCATATTTTGCTTTTGCTTGAATAAAATCCAGATTATAAAGAACATCTATATCTGTTGCTATAGAATCTGCAAAAGGACGTATTTCATCGGTTACTTGTGTTAGAATACGTATGATTTCTCGTTTTTCTTCCAATTGAAGTTCACGAATATGATTATTGGCCTCAACAATTTCTGCAGGTTCTATAAAGTATGTTTTGCCTGAAGATGATTCATCATGCACAATTCCCGGAATACTTCTTTTATGCATAGGTTGAACCGGAATCACAAGGCGACCGTCTCGCATTGACGGGTTTGTATCAGGAGCTAAAACACCTTCACTGACTACTTTGGAAAGAACACGCTTCATTATAGAGGAGATTCTTCCGGATAACTGCTGTAACTCTTTGCGTATTTGTGCTAATTCCGGAGAAGCATTATCACGTATATTGCCAAATTTATCAAGTATCCTTTCTATCGCTTTATCAACGGATGTTAAGGGGTCTAAACGTGAAATAAGTATTTGAAGATTTGGGAAAAGGCTTTCTCCGGCATCATTAGTTTTATTTGCGACGAAAGACTTTGCACTGCTTGCAAAACGGAGAATCTTGCCGAGTTCAAAAAGTTCTTTTTCCGTAAGATAATAGCCTGAAATATTAAGTTTTGATAGTTGTTCACCAAAAGGTGATATAGCTATAATACCAATAGGCTCGGATGCTTCCAAAAGCCTTTTCATTTCATCTGTTTGTGAAATGAGCATGAGAATCAATTCAAAATCGTGAGTAAAATTCATACCGGTAACAAATGATTCTGTTCCACGGCATACACACAATTCTGATAAATGCTGACGTACTAAATCAAAGCCTATTTTTCTTTCAAAACTGTCCGGAAATATCATATAATTGGTATTTTTGTGCAAATTTACGATATATTTTGCTATTATCGTTCAAAAAATGTGTAACTTTCCGAGTTTGACACTTGTAGGGCTTAAAGCATTGGTTTACAATG
>JBJECR010000020.1:0-4600 GCA_051871275.1 Muribaculaceae bacterium
CCCCAGGTAGCGGAATCGGCTTCGCCTCTTCCGCAACCCGGGGTTAACAGATTGCAGCAAAATCTCCGATTTTGCATCTTGACTCTATCCCGAGTTTGCAGGGATGCCGTGGAATGCCAAATAATGTAGCAAAATCGCTAATTAGTCTAATTTCCCCACTGCCCGGGCATCCAAAAAAAGAGTTGCATCACACACTGTGACACAACTCCTTTATCGTTGTAATAAAAAATCGTCTTATGCTTCAGCCGGCTGAACGTTGATAAAACGACGACCATTACGTCCTGAAGTGAATACTACAGTGCCGTCAACGAGAGCATAAAGAGTGTGGTCTTTACCTATGCCCACGTTCAATCCCGGGTGGTGTACTGTGCCGCGCTGGCGTTTGATGATGTTGCCCGCTTTTGCAAATTGACCACCAAAAATCTTAACTCCGAGTCGTTTGCTTTCTGACTCACGTCCGTTCTTTGAACTACCTACACCTTTTTTATGTGCCATTTTCTTAAGATTTTAGAGGGTTAAGCAATTACTTCTTTAATCACAACTTTGGTGAAATACTGGCGGTGACCGTTTTTGCGACGATAGCCTTTACGACGTTTCTTCTTGAATACGATTACCTTTTCACCTTTTACGAGCGGCTCTGCCACTTCGCATACTACTTTTGCACCTTCTACTACCGGTGCACCGACTTTTACGGCTCCTTCTGCGTCAACGAGAAGTACTCGGTCAAACTCTACCGTTTCGCCTTCTTTCTTGTCTTCGCCAAGGTAGTGAACAAACAGATACTTGCCTGCTTCGGCTTTGAACTGCTGTCCTTGGATTTCTACGATTACGTACATCTGTTTTATTTATTAATACAGGGTTACTCCGTCGGGCGAACTGCTATCCTTCGCAATTTCTTATTCCTTAGCCCGGTGCGGAAAAATTTGCGACTGCAAAGTTACGGCTTTATTTTGGCTTTTACCAAGTTTATTCGCCTCTCCTTTGCTATTATTTTGCCGTTTTAAGAAAATTTAACCTTTCTGCTACTTTATTTCATTCACTTTTATGTCCTCTGCGTGCGGAGCAGCTGCTGCATTAGGATTGTTTTTGAATGTGAACTTGTTAGGGTTGCCGTCTGCGATGGTCACTGTTTGTTCCCGGTCTGTAGAAGAGTCAAGGTTATATGCCCAACTCCAATTTGTCTCACGCACTTTCCAGTCGCCCGGGGTGAGAGCGATGCGGCGTGAAACGCTTGTTGTGCCTTCCTTTCCGGTGAGCACCACCGTGCAGTAGTGTGTACCGTCTGAGCGTAATACGTCAAAGAGTGCACTTTCTCCCGGTTTGAGTCCTTCTTTCACTATTGTGCCAAAAAGTACATTGTAGCCTAACGCAAGTGATGTGTAGCAGGTGAGAGTCTTGGTGTTTTCGCTTTCTACAAAAGAGAGGCGATATGGTTCATGGACATTTTTTAATGCATCGCGATAACGTTCGTTGCCGGGGTTCGTTGAAGAAACCCAGGATGTGTTCACCTTTGTGCCGACACCATAGTTTGGGTCGTTTGTAGCATAGTCTTCTGCCCAGAAAAGTGCATTTGAAGATACCGGAACGTTGAAATCCTGAAGTTTCATACCTGCCACTTTTGGTATTGTCACAGTGCCGTAGCCATTGGAGAAGATGTCATCGCCGCCGTTTGTTGCAGTGTTTCCATACACTCCAAGAGGCGTCGTGCTGCTCATCTCAAATTGAAGTTTACTACCTGAGTCTGCCACAAATACTCCGCCGCCAAAGCCTTTAATTGCGGTTACTCCCTGCTGATAGCCTGTGCCGTATGTTTCTGTAGTGTTTGCGGTATTATTGCGGATAAGTCCTTCTTTATATATCACTGTGCCACCGCCTATCACGCAGATGCCGCCGCCGTTTAGGGCATTGTTTTCCTCAACGCTTGCTGAAGTGGTGAGTGTCATACTTCCTTCTACGCAGATGCCACCGCCTGCTTTACATTCCGTGGCTCCGTTATTTCTTATCACACCACCTTCAAATGATGTTGACGCGCCCGTGCCGTTTACGTACAGTCCCGCACCATAGCCGGAGCAGTTATTTTCATAGATTTCCGTTGAACTACCTGTGATAGTAATAGTGCCGTTTGAAATACTGAAACCGCCGCCGTTACCCTTGGCGTAATTCTTAAATACGGAGCCTGCTTCCATTGTGAAAGTGCCTTCCGGCATATACACGCCGCCGCCATTGCCTGATACTGTTTTATTACTGCTGATTTCTCCGGCTGTCATTGTGAACGTACCACCCGGCATGTAAATTCCGCCACCATTGGTTGAAGCAGTATTATCTGAAATTTTACCTCCGTTGATAGTCATTGTAGGAAGGTCCGATGAGACACTCGTTCCAAGGGCAATGCCACCGCCGGAAACCGCCGTATTGTTCGTGATATCTGCTGCACACGTCAGAGAAGTGGTGCCGCCTGCCGACTTGTAAAGCATCACGCCACCACCTGCGGCTACTGATGTGTTACATGTAATGGTGTTTCCGGAACCTATGGAGGATGTGCAAGTCCATCCGCTTTTATTCATCAAAATCCAAATGCCACCGCCACCGGAGGGATATTCGTTTCCAAAAGCAGAAAAATAACCATCCTTACTAATGTTTGTATTATTGAGTGTTTGATTGTTTCGGATAATATTTCCGGAGCCAAGAGTTAGACCATTGGCTTCTCCTGAGCCACTACCGGAGAGAGTAAAAGGAAAGGTTGCAACACCTCCACCGCCATAGCCGACATAATTGTTTTCAATTTTGCAATTATTTATCACTGTTTCACTCTCATTGGATACTGCACCTCCAAGACAACGTGCATAATTATGATGGAAATGGCATCCTTCCAATACAAGCTTGGTTCCGTTTACCGGTTGACATGCCCAAAGTATTGAACCGCCCCAACCGGTACTGACGCAATTTCGCAACTCGCAGTTTGTAAGCGTTACTACTACTTTTGGGAGAGGACCGAGAGTAGGCGGATAGTGTACAGTACTACGACCACCATTACCTGCTATAACTCCGCCGTAACCGTATGTACGGCAGTTGCTGATTTCGCAATCAATGAGATCTACCTTACCTTGTGTACTGCCGCATATACCTATAACACCCCAGCCATTCGGTGCCATACAGTTGTCTATTTTAACATTTTTCAAAGTAACTGAGACATCAGGATAGTCTTCCCTTTTACTCATTTTGTTGTCACCTATATCAATTACCGTTGAATAGGCATGACGTTGAGTTCCGTCTTTATCTGTATAAATTCCGCGTAAATGTTGAAACTTCACATACTCCAATTCCAAGGTGCCTCCGCTTTCAACATCTATAACATTTGATGGGTATATATCACCGGCAGAAAAATCTCCATAATCTTCTGCTTTATAATTATAATTACCATCTACATTTTTCCAACTCGGGCGAGTTCCATACATAGCTTCTGTATATCCATATTCAACCATAGAATTAGCACCGGTAATTATAGCAGGATTGTCTGCAGTGCCGTATATTTTCAAAGTGCCTTCTACCACAAAAGATATCGGTGCAGTATTGTAGTTTGTCAAGCTGATTTGTGCATTGTAATTTCGAGCACTTATCGTATGTCCATTAGAATAAATGGTGAGAGAGCCGCCCTTTTTTATCCAAATAGCATCACATATACCAATGTCAGCAGTAAGGGTTACTGTTACGTCTTCCCCATCTTTAATATCCGTGCGACCCCAATCTTTATCCGGGTCAAGAGCAAAAGCAGCAATCGGCGCAAAAAGTGAGAGAAAAAATATAATAGCTGAAAGTGAATTTCTCAGTTTCATGGATAAAAGTGCTATAAATTAGTAGAAAAGTGGGTTTATAATTAGCAAAAAGAGTTTGTAATCAACTATTTTGTGTATTTTTTATAAAATGCACGTCAAAGGTAAATATAATCTTCCAAAATACCCCCCCCGAATGTTAAATTGTGTTAATTGAAGCAATTTTCCTTGATATTTATGCATTTTCCCCACGTGCTTCAATGCATAATCCTTAGTTTAATTCATAATGCATAATTCATAATTCATAATTGAGTGCCGTGGCTTTTTTTAATGCATGATTCATAATGCATAATTTAGTGCTTAATTAAACACTGCTTATTAGTCTTATTGGTCTAATTCCCTCTCGGCGTCAGCCGAGATGCCCGAGTGCTCCGAGTGCTCCAAGTGCTCCTGCGGAGCAAACCGGGATTCCACCCGCTTGTAGTGCTGCGGCATGCCGCGGCATCCCAAGCAAACCGGCGTAGTGAATCGGGATAGCGTCAAGATGCAAGCTCGGTGGAGCTTGCGGCATCCGAAGTGAATCAGCGGAGTGAACCGGAAGCCCTATCGTGTCGGAGGCACGATAGGGCTACACGCCCTGGAGGGGCGTGGTTGTGGTAAACGCCGGGTTCAGCCTCGGAGAGGCTTAACCCGGTGACGATGAAGCAAATAGGATATACGAGCCTTGGAGAGGCTCGGTTGTGATAATGAACTCACAAGCGAACCGGGATAACGCCAAGATGCAAGCTCGGTGGAGCTTGCGGCATCCGAAGTGAATCAGCGGAGTGAAC
>JBJECR010000021.1:0-4576 GCA_051871275.1 Muribaculaceae bacterium
GAATTCAAGATTTTATGGAATTTGCAAAGAAAAGATAATTTTTTTACAAAAAACTTTGAGAAAATATTAAATAATTGTAACTTTGCGGTGAAATAGATAGAAAATAAATGATTTGCTGTGCTTTAGTCTGTTAAATTGTAAGAAAATCGTGGAGTAGCACGACTATTTTGCATAAGATAGACGCATTTTTCACATTATTTATAGCATAACCACTTGTTTTCACACTTGAAATTTAGGTATGATTAAGAACAAAAATTTAATCTACAACATAATGTTTAACCGCTGATTCGCAAGAAATTGCGATAGGCACTAATTTTTTTATCACAATGAGAGAAAAAATTTACTCTACATTCAAGTCGGTGTACTCTCGTGTGGCAATTGTTGTTGCTGTGTTGGCTATCAGTGCTTACACGGCTTTTGCTACAGGTAGCGGTATATCTGCAGACGACCCGATGATTATTGAAAGTGCGGGCGAGTATCAGTTAACAGAATTCAAGCCGTTTTACGGACAGTTTGTTGTGCCTGAAGATGTCACTACAGACAATGTAGTGTTGGAAATTGTGGCTTATGATAGAATTCAAGCCTATTCAGATGCTGAAATGACAAATGAAATCGGTACTATCGAAGGCAACGGTTCTCCTTACACTACAACAGTGAAAATTGCCAAAGGTACTGCTAAAGGCACTATCATCTATCTTATCAAAGATTTTTGCATGAATGGTGGTACTATGACTGTAAACTATGGTGCTCCCACTCCATTTGCAGTTGCTGTTACCACACCGGAAGTAGGCTCAGTGCTCAGTGCTGCAAGTGCTTTTGTAAGTGTTGAGTTCAACAAAAGCGTGAAGGTTAGCTCTGTTGCCATGAAGATTAACGAAGGTGCTGAACAAACTGTTAAATACACGGTTCAGAGCAAGTTTATCTCTATTGAAGCTAAAGATGCTCTCGTAGCTTTATATCAAAACGGTGGTATTAGCGAAGGCGATGCAATCCACTTTATTATAAAAGGTATTGCAACTTCAAACGGCGAAGAAACACTTGAGGATATAGACTTGACTTACTCTGCAGGTGCAAAACCGGTGATGCTTACTTCCACAGTAAACACTCCGGGCACCGGTATGGATACATTCTATTCTTGGATTCCGGAATCTGCTTCAAACGGTCTCATCCAATTCAACTTTGACGGTGCTCTTGACACAAGTGTTGCTCCAACTGCTTACCTTGAATTTGGTAACGTTGAATTTGAAACACTTTATTATAATGAACCGCTCACCGTTAGATTCTTTGGTGACCAACTCATAGCTATTGACGTTCGCGGTAAACTCCGCCGTCCTTCAGATATGCTTCCAAATGCTACTGAAGATGAAGCCGCTGCGTTTACTTCTATCTCTATTGTCCTTAAAGGTCTTGTAGCAGCAGACGGTAGCCCTGTATATAGCGAAGGTTCAGGTTCTATCGGTAGCTTTGCCATTCAATATCCTTACGAACAGATAAACTACAGCCTTGCAAGTGAATTTACTCCTGCTTCAGGCTCTATCGACGGTGTCTGCAGCATTGAAATCTGGTACCAGGAAACAGGTGGTAAACTTGGTTACGACGGTGTTCAGTTTGCGTACATTTCAGGTGGCGAATCAAAGGCTACTCAGGTGATGAACGACAACATCGTAAAGGTTGAAAATGAAGCTGAAGGTTCTGTTACTCTCACTGTTCCTGTTCCTTCATTTGCTCGCGATGCAGATACTCAAGTTGTTGTTTCTCCTTACAACCTTACTGCTCCTGATGGTCTTGACCACTCTTCTGAAATCACTGCTACTTACACAACTGCAGGAGTTGAATCTTCTGAAATGACAGTTGTTTCAGCTACTATGGTGACTAAGAATGATGCAGAAACAGAAATCACTGCTACTCTCGCAGACCTCCTTACTGTAGAATCACTTGAAAAGCTCGTTGCTAATTCTTACCTTGAAATTGCTACATCTATTGATGACGTGGCAGGTTGCATGGTTTATGAAATTGACAACCTTACAACAAATGAGGTAGTAAAGAGCTTCTATGAAACAACTACCAAGACTGCTGAAGGTCACTGGAGCTTCTGGTTGCCTATTGACTATAAACTCTTTGAAGGTAACGAATATGCTATCAATCTTAAGGCTTACACCACAAACTCTGATTTCTACAACGATAAAGATTCTTACATAGGTACTGTCAATATCAAAATCAATGGTGCTTGCCAGGAATATCAGTACAGCTCTGTGAAACTCATTGACCCGAGCTATTTGAACTATCCGAGCAATGAACCTGACTTTGATCTCCAGAGTGCTGATGAAAATACTTTCACTCTCACTTTCAGTGATGCAGTGCAGATTTCACAAGCATTCGCAGTTCTTGGCTCAGGTGCTTCTCAGGATTGCAGCTATGTGATGAGTGCAGACAACACAGCTGCTACATTCACTATCCCTGATTTCGTACTTACTCAGTATGATTCATTCAAGGTTAGCGTTCAAGTGAAAGATATGGACGGAAAAATCCTCCAAGGTAATAACGGTGAAGAAGAAAATGCGTTCTACACTATTAACTTTGACGCTAAATACAACCTCCCTGTTCCGGAAATCGTTGACCCGGCAGAAGATGCTACTGTTGAATCTATTTCAGCTCTCACATTCTCTTACCCGACAGGTCTTGCTTACTCTTACTATGGCTACAAGATTGAAGTTTATAACAAACTCCGTGAACTCGTTGCAACTTCAGACAACGACAACATCCAGGGCGTTTATGAAGGAGCCGCAGATTATTCAACAAAGGTTATCGTTCCTCTTACAAGCGAAATCGCTACTTCCGGCTACTATACAATCGTTGTTCCTGAAGCATTCTTCAACGTTGGCGGTAGCGGTACAGGCTTCGGACTTATGGGCAACCGTGAATTCTCATATTCAGTTATCGTAAGCAGCTCTGAAGAACCTGTTCCTTCTTATAACATTTCCGTAACTCCTGTTCCGGGTGCTGTTGGCAGCCTTAAAGATTTCTCATTCACATTTAATGATAACTCTATTGTAGGCTGGAGCTGGAGTGCGTTCCCACGCCTTGAAGATGCTGAAGGAAACGTATTGCAGACACTCAGCGAGGATACTAACCTGGGCATAAACTGGGATGTAGAAAATATGATATACTTACACCTTAACGAAGAAGTAACAACACAAGGCACATACCGCTTGGTTCTCCCTGCCGGTAGTGTAATGCTTGACGACTCTTATACAAATGATACAGATATAGTATTTGTATATCAAGTAGTAACACTTGAAAACGTTGTTATCACTCCTGAAGAAGGTGAAGTTGAAAGCCTCTATCAGTTATATCTCACTTTCCCGGATCGTACAGACGTAATGTGGGGTTCAGGTTATCCGACAATTACTCTCCCAAGTGGAGACGTTGTAAATGTTACAAACACTGCGTGGGGTGCTGGAAATAATGAGGTTGTGGCATACTTACCTGAAGAATATACAGCTCCGGGTGAATATGTATTCACAATTCCTACAGGCAGCCTCAATATAGACGGTGGCGTAAATACGTATGATATGACATTCCATTACACTATCGCAGGTGTAAGTGAAAATGTTACTATCACTCCTGCTACAGGTACAGTAGAAAGTCTCCACGTATTCGAACTTACATTTGTTGACCGCGAATTCGCTGCATGGGGTTCAGGTAATCCTACTATCACTCTCCCGAATGGCGACATAGTTAACATTACTGATGCAGGTTTTGGAGATGATTGGAGTGTATATAACGTACTCAAATTAACTACACCTGAAGAATACACCGAACCGGGTAATTACGTTCTCACATTGCCTGCAGGCTGTGTAACATTCGGCGAATACGGTGAAGAATCAAATGCTTCTGATATCAAGTTTAAGTACAATATTCCTGCTCCTCTTCCTGAACTTGTAGTAACTTCAGACCCGGAAAGCGGTTCTTACCTTGAACTTCTTGGTGACGTTATATTGACGTACGAAGGTTGTATGGTGTCAGAATGGAATTATGAATATGATGGAGTAGAAGTTCCAACGCTCAAATTACCGAGTGGAGAAGATAAAGATGTATCAATGGTTAGGAATTATGGTTCCGGTATGAATCAGCTTGCATTCGAATTTAGCCAGTATGCCGGTGGCTTCGCTGAAGAAGGTACATATACTTTCACAATTCCTGCAGGATATACTACTTATTCATACGATTACATAGAATACAATCTTTACGAGAATCCGCTTGTCTTCACTTGGATTGTAGAAACATCCGGTGTATCACTCATCTTCGCAGGTGAAGAAGGTGCTATAAACGTTTACACTGTTGATGGTATTCAAGTTGTAAACAACGGTGGTGCTGCCGATATCCGTAACCTCAACAAGGGTATCTACATCATCAATGGCAAAAAAGTGTATATCAACAAGTAATCCTCCGTTAGGATTATTCTCTGAATAATTATTATCAGGGGCGGGTGCAAAATCACTCGCCCCTGATTTTTTAATCATTTCCTGACTTCGTCATTGCGTCACCCTAAACGCCGAGGCACTCCAAAAGTGGC